>NZ_JBHUQX010000111.1:0-22676 GCF_042674225.1 Streptomyces sp. NPDC056948 | reverse complement strand
GAATTTCGAATTCGACAAGGAAGCCTCAAGGAAATCGCGCCTCGTCCGAATTACCGAACGAGACTGCTGGGTCGCGGATGAATAGCCGTGCATTTACACGTGACATCCACAACAAAGCGCCCGATGCGGCCACGGGCGGGGTCAGACCGCACCAACGCGCATAGAGTGCAACGAACAGCACCCCATGCGGTCGTCAATCCCGCTGCACCTGTCACATTGCTGTCAATATTAATTCCCGGGCGCGCATAAAAATTGACCGGTGATCGCACCTTGCCAACCGGCCGCCGCACGGGAAATGCTCGCAACGGCGCAACTTGAAAGTTCTACGACCATCGTTTTTCGGACTTTAATGCGGCCACCGGCTGGGAAGGCGTATTGCCCATGCTGAAAACCGGCAAGTTATTACGCTTGAGAAGACTTTCGCTGGCGGGTGACGGCCGGCATCTGCTCGTTCCCCTCGATCACAGCGTTTCGGACGGCCCGATCGTCCCCGCCGGCAAGTGGGACGACCTGCTCCGGGCGCTGGTGGACGGCGGGGCCGATGGGGTCATCGTCCACAAGGGACGCGCCCGCGCCTTCGCGCCGGACATCCTCAAGAACTGCGCGCTGGTGGTGCACCTGAGCGCCAGCACCGCCTGCTCCGCCGACGTCCACGCCAAGGTGCTGGTCGCCGATGTCGAGGAGGCCCTGCGGCTCGGCGCGGACGCGGTCAGCGTCCATGTGAACATCGGCTCGGACACCGAAGCACGGCAACTCTCCGACCTGGGGGCGGTGGCCCGTTCCTGCGACGCGTGGGGCATGCCGCTGATCGCGATGGTCTACCCTCGCGGCCCCCGGATCGAGGACCCGCGCGATCCCGTCCTCCTGGCGCACCTGGCCAACGTCGCGGCGGACCTGGGCGCTGACATGGTGAAGACCTCCGTCGCCCTGCCGGTCGAGCGGATGGCGGAGGTGGTGGAGGGCAGCCCCATTCCCGTCCTCGCGGCGGGCGGTCCGCCGGACGGCTCCGACCTCGTCGAGTACGGCACCGCCGTGATGGCCACCGGCTGCCGGGGACTGGCCGTCGGCCGCCGGATCTTCTCGGCCCCCTCGCCCGCCGCGCTGGTGTCCCGCCTCTCCGCGGTCGTGCACGGCGACGGTGCTTCGCATGGCATGAGCATGACCAGTCCCTCGACATTCGTGGCAGGAGTCGCATGAGGTTCGCATGGATCGATCTGCGGGAAGTCCCGGGCGGGCAGCTCCAGGCGGTGGTGGACGCGGCCGTCCACGCCCGGATGGGCGGGGTGGTGGCCGCCGATGCCGAGCTGCTCGCGACGCTGCCCCCGACCGTCACCCGGGTGCTGGCACCCGAGGGCCGGGTCCCGGCGGCCGCGAAGAAGCCCGGTGACAAGGAGGGGAAGGGTACCGGCGCCAAGGAGGCGAAGGGCACCGCCGACGCCGGGTCCCCGGCCGGGTCCGGAGGCTCCCCGGCCGGCACCGGAATCGACGTCCTGCTGCGGAGGTTCGGCACCGAGGACGAGCTGGACGCCCTCGCCGCCGGCAACCGCGCCGCCGGTGGCACACCCGCCGCCGGCATCGTCGACGTACGGGACGACCGCACGCTTCAGCTTTCGTGCGCGGGTGCCATGAAGCTGCCGTACACCGTCATCCACTTCGCCGACCCGACCAAGATCCCGCTGGAGATCGTGCTCGCCGCGGCCGAGTCCGCCGAGGGCAAGCTGGTGACCGTCGTCGACGGCCTGGAGGAGGCCGCGATCGTCTTCGACGTGCTGGAGCGCGGCTCGGACGGCATCCTGTTCACGCCCCGCAGCGCCGACGAGGTGTTCGCGCTGGCACGGCTGCTGCAGGCCAGTACACCCCAGTTGGAGCTGTCCACGCTGACCGTGGAGAGCATCCGGCACGTCGGACTCGGCGACCGGGTCTGCGTGGACACCTGCTCCCACTTCGAGGAGGACGAGGGCATCCTCGTCGGCTCGTACTCCTCCGGCTTCGTCCTGTGCTGCAGCGAGACCCATCCGCTGCCGTACATGCCGACCCGGCCGTTCCGGGTCAACGCCGGGGCCCTGCACTCGTACACGCTCGGACCGGACAACCGCACCAACTACCTGAGCGAGGTGGGCTCCGGCAGCGTCCTGCTGGCGGTCGGCGCCGACGGCCGCACCCGGCGGGTCGTGGTCGGCCGCGCCAAGCTGGAGTCCCGGCCGCTGCTGGAGATCCGCACCCACGCCGAGGACGGGCGGCTGGTCAGCCTGACCGTGCAGGACGACTGGCACGTACGGGTGCTCGGCCCGGGCGGGAAGGTCCTCAACGTCACCGAACTGCGGACCGGTGACGAACTGCTCGGCTACCTGGCCACGGACAAGCGCCATGTCGGCCTGCCCATCGGCGAGTTCTGCAAGGAGGTCTGAGGCCTCATGGGCGAACTCGCACCGGACACGGCCGACTCGATGGGCTCCCTCGTCCAGCGACTGTTCGACGCCCGGGACGACGGCCTGCCGTTCCTGATACACCGACAGGAGACGGTCAGCCGCGCGAAGTTACGTGAGCGGGTGGCCAAACAGGCCGCCGTGTTCGCCGGATACGGCATCGGCCCGGGCAGCACCGTGGGTCTGCGGACACCGCCCAGCTTCACCCAGGTGGAGGTGCTGCTCGCGCTGTGGCGGCTCGGCGCCCAGGTGCTGCTCCTCGACTTCCGGCTCAAACCGGCCGAGGTGGAGTCCCTCTGCGCGGTCTGCCGGCCGCAGTTCCTGGTCGGCGCCGGGTCCAACGTCCGGGCGGCCTTCGGCTTCCGGCCCGAGTACGAGGTCACCACCGAGTGCCGCAGGACGGGCCGGGCGGCCGCCACCGGGCACCGGCTGGTGCAGTTCAGCTCGGGCTCCACGGGACGGCCGAAGGTGATCGGCAGGACCGTCCGGTCGCTCGCCGCCGAAGTGGACGCGTTCGCCACGGTCCCCGGCATGCCGGGGGAGGGCGACCGGCTGCTGCTGCTCAGTTCGACAGCCCACAGCTTCGGTCTGATCGGCGGGCTGCTGTACTCGCTGGCGGCCGGCGTCTCCGTGGTGTTCGCGCCCCGCGTCTCCGCCCGCGACATCCTGCGGACCGCGGTGGATCACCGGGTCACCGCCCTGTTCGGAGTGCCGATGCACTTCGAACTGCTCGCGGCCGCCCTCGATCCGCCCGCCCTGCCCGAGCTGCGGATCGCGGTCTCGGGCGGCGAACTGATGCCCCCGCAGGCCGCGGCGCGGTTCTCCGAACGGTACGGCGTCCCGGTCGGCGAGGCCTACGGCACCACCGAGACCGGCATCGTCGCCATCGACGTCGGCGGCGCGCTGCGGCCCTCGGTCGGCCGGGCCGCACCGGGCGTGGTGGTACGGCAGTACCGGGGCGAACTGGACGTGGCGCTGGCCGAGTCGCCGTATCTCTTCGACTCGGGCGGTACGCAGTACGCGGACGGCTGGCTGCACACCCGGGACCGGGCCACCGTGGACGACACCGGGGCGGTCAGCGTGCACGGCCGAGCCGACTCGCTCGTCGTGATCGGCGGTCTGAAGGTGGATCTCACGGAGGTCGAGCACGTGCTCCGCGAGCATCCGGCGGTCGAGCAGGCGGTCCTGGTCCACGAGGGCGTGACCGAGGCGTATGTCGCGGTGGCCGCCGACGCCGAGCACCCGTCCGCGGAGGAACTGCTGCGGTGGTGCCGGGAGCGGCTGGCCGGCTACAAGCTGCCGCGGGTGATCCGGCTGCTGGAGACCCTGCCGCGGACGTCCAACGGGAAGCTGCTGCGCCAGGCGGCGGCGTTGCAGGCGGCGGCGAGCGGTGCGTCGTAGGCCGGCCCCGGCCACCCGAGCACCAGCCGCACGATTCTCCCGATTCCCCCACCGGTACCTCTCACTGGAGTTCACCGACCATGAGCACATCGACCCTGGAAGAAGAGATCCGCGAGTTCGTCCTGACCGCGGTCATCGACGAGATGAACATCCTGACCAGCCGTGAGGGCATCACCGACGACAGCCCGGTGACCGTCGGCGGGCTGGACGTCGACTCGCTCAGCCTGATCGAGCTCACGATGCGGCTGGAGTCCCGGTTCGGCGTGGAGATCCCGGACACCGACATCGAGCCGCTGGCCTCCCTGACCCTCGGCGGACTCGTCGCCGAGGTCGTCCGACGCGGTGCGCGGGCATGAGCACGGAAGCCTCGCCGTCCCTCATCACCACCGACACCGTCCGGCAGTTGCTCTCGGACCGCAAGGTCTTCCCGGGGCTGCCCGACGACCTCGGCGAGGACGCCGAACTGGTGCTGGACTCCCTCGGGCTGGTGTGGCTGCTCCACGTCGTCGAGGAGCGCTACGGCCTGGTCGTCGAGCCCACCGACGAGGACATCGCCGGGCTGACCTCACTGCGGCGGCTCACCGGATACCTGCGCGCGGCACAGACGGCCCGGGCGGAAGGGAGCGGCCGGGATGAGCGGTGACGTGACGATCACCGGCTTCGGCATACGTACCGCGTTCGGCACGGGCGCCGATGCCCTGCGGCGCGGGGTCTTCGCGGGGATCCCCGCGTTCCGCCCCGCCACGCGCTTCGACACCGGCCCGTACCGCACGCCCATGGCTGCCGCCGCCCCCGACGGACCCGACGCGATCGAGGACTGGGCGCTGCGCCACGCACTCGCCCGATGCGGAACGGAAGCCCTCGACATGGCCGGCCTCGGCCCGGGCACGGAGGCGGCGATCCTGCTCGGAGTCGCCGGCGACCACACCAGCGTCACCCGGTACTGGCGGAGCCGGCCGGAGGCGGCCACGTCGGTATCGGTGCGGCGGCCCGGAACGGATGCGGACGGGGAGGCGGCCGTTGTTCCGAACGGCGTCCCGGGTGCGGGCGTGGCCGGGGACATGGTCCCGAGCGGCGTTGCGGGCGAGGACGTGGGCCGGAACGGGGGCGTTGCCCGGAACGGTGCTGCCGGTGAGGGCGCGGGCCGGAACGTGGGCGTTGGCCCGAACGGCGTCCCGGGTGCGGGCGTGGCCGGGGAGGTCCCGAGCGGCGTTGCGGGCGAGGACGTGGGCCGGAACGGGAGCGTTGTTCGGAACGGTGCTGCCGGTGAAGGCGCCGGCCGGAGCGGGGGCGTCGTACCTACGGGCAGTCCCGGTGCCGAGCCGGGTGGAGGCGCGGCGCGGCTCGCCGATGCCGTGCCCGCGCGGCTCGCCGAGTTGCTGGCCGGTCACCTCGGGGTGACCGGGCCCCGGCTCACCTTCACCAACGCCTGTGTCGCCTCCGCCGCCGCGATCATCCACGCCTGCCGGCTGATCTCCTCCGGCCGGATCGACGTGGCGGTCTGCGCGGGCGGATACCTCGTGGAGGAGGAGACCTTCGGCAAGTTCGACTCCGGCCGGGCCCTCTCCCGTGACGGCATGGTGCGCCCGTTCAGCGCCGACCGCAGCGGGCTGCTGCTCGGCGACGGAGTCGCGGCCGTCGTACTGGAGTCCGCCGAGCACGCCCGGCGGCGCGGTGCTCGGCCGCTGGCGTCCGTGCCGGGCTGGGGCGCGGCGACGGACGCCCACCACATCGCCCAGCCGCATCCGGAGGGGGCCGGCCTGGCCCAGGCCGCACGGCAGGCGCTGCGGCTGGCCGGCGACCCGAACGGAGCGGCCCTCGGCTATGTCAACGCCCACGGCACCGGCACCCGGTACAACGATGGCGCCGAGACCCGGGGGCTGCGCGCCGCCCTCGCCGAGCGGGCCGATTCGATCCCGGTGAGCTCGACCAAGAGCACCACCGGGCACCTCCTGGAGGCGGCGGGCATCGTGGAGTTCGTCATCACGATGCTGGCCCTGACGGACGGTGTGCTGCCGCCGACCGCCGGGTTCACCCGGCCCGACCCGGAGTGCGACCTCGACTACGTGCCGAACCGGCCGCGCCGGGCCGACCCACGCCGGGCCCTCACCATCAACGCCGCCTTCGGGGGCGCCAACACCGCACTCGTGCTGGAGCGGCCGTGACGACGGACAAGCCCGTACCGCGCTCCCCCCTCGGCATCCTGGCGAGCGCCACCGCGACCCACGGCACCGGGCGCCCGGATGACATCGCGCTGCCGAGGCTGCCCGGCTTCGTGGAGTCGGCGTTCAGCCCGCTGGCGTACGAGGTCGTCAGGCAGTGCCTGACGGAACGGCCTGGGGTAGGCTCCCGGACCGCCGTGGCGCTGGCCGGCCTGATGGGCGACACGACCACCGCGGACCTGGCCAGCCGCCGTATGGTCGCCGGTCGGGTCCACAACCCGCTGCTGTTCATGCAGGCCACCCCCAACTCCGTACTGGGCCACATGAGCCGGGAGTTCGGGATCACCGGACAGATGTTCAGCCTCTGCACCCTCGACGACGCGCTGGCCGAACTGCTGGCCATGGCGGATCTCCTGCTGGAGGACCCGGAACTGGACCGGGTGCTGGTGCTGGGCGTGGAGCTGGGCGGCGGTGAGCGGGCGGCCGCCGTGTACCGGGAACTGGCCGTCGGCGACCACCCGTTGGCGGGCCTTCCCGCGAACGCCGGTATGGCGGCGGCGCTGCTGCTCGCCCGTCCCGGCGCCGGGGCCCCCGCCACGGTCCGGGCGGACGAGACGCACGACCGTGACACCGGGACCGCCGCCTGCCCCGGAAGCATCCAGGGCCTCTTCGATCTGGCCGCCGCCCACCGCCGGCTGTCCCGGGACGGCGGCAGCCACCTCCTGGTGACGGGGCCGCAGGCGCCCGCATTCGTCCTCACGGCCGACTCCGAGGCAAGGAAGAAGGAGACGGAGACCCATGCTCATCAGTAGGCAGGAGCGCGCCCAAATCTGCTCCGACACCGAACTGGGCGCCGGCAACGTCCTGGAGCGCCTGACGGCGTACGGCCGCCCGCTCGACGAGCCGGTGCTGCGGACGGACGGCAACTGGCAGGCGCCGGACGGCAGCCGTCCGCGGGTGCTGACGCTCGGGAAGCTGATCGAGGCCGTCGAGACCTACGCGGGCTGGTACGCCGCCCGAGGGGTGCGGCCCCGCGACCCGGTCGCCGTGCACTCCCACTCCAGCGCCGAGTTCGCGGTGAACTTCCTGGCGCTGACGTCCCTCGGCGCGATCCCCTCGTTCGTCAACGGCGACCTGGCCCCGGAGACCGCCCGGGAGTACGTACGCGGACAGGGGGCGGTGGGCGCCTTCACGGACCGGGAGCACCACGCGGTGCTCTCAGGATCGGGGCTCGGCTTCTGCGTCACCGCCGCCGGCATCCGGCCCGGGCACCGCGCGGCCCTGCCGCCCTCGTACCCGTACCGGCACGACCCCACCGACCCGGTGCTCATCTCGCACTCGTCCGGAACCACCGGCATGCCCAAGGGCGTTCCGCACACCCACCGGACGTTGATGTACGCGCAGGTGCACCGGCTGCGCTACTCCACCGGGACCGACATGGAGCGCACCCTGGTCGGGCTGCCGGGCGCGCACAACGCCATGGTGGCGACATTGCTGTACTGCCTGCTGCTCCGCACGGACATCAAGCTGCTCTCCAGCCGGCGCGGTACCGCTGTGCTGGACGCCATCGAGGAGTTCCGGCCGACCACGGTGCTGGCCTTCGCCGGGACCTTCGGCGAGATGGCCGTACAGGATCTGGCGAATCGCCGACTGGACAGTGTCCAGGTGTGGTTCAACACCGGGGACGCGGCGCACGAGGCGCACATCCGGGTGCTGGTGCGGTACGGCAGCCACGAGAGGATCGGGCGCGATCTGCGGCGCACGCGGGTCGAGGGCTCCGTCTTCGTGGACGGGCTCGGCTCGTCCGAAGCGGGCTACTCCGTCTTCCACAACCGGCACACCAAGGACACCTCGGCCTACTCGCGCTGCGTCGGCAAGCCGATCAGCTTCGCCGAGGCCGCCGTGCTCGCCGAGGACGGCACCCCGCTGCCGCCGGGGCGGATCGGCCGCCTCGGCCTGAAGTCGCCGACGCTCACGCCCGGTTACTGGAACGACTCGCTGACCTGGAACCGGCTGCGACTGGGCGGCTACTGGCTCACCGGGGATCTCGCCCACCAGGACGAGGACGGCAACTTCTACCACCTCGACCGGGCGCCGGACGCGATCCGGACCCGCGACGGGATCCTGTTCAGCACCCGGACCGAGGAACTGCTCCTGCGGGAGCTGCCCGAACTGGCCGACTGCACGGTCGTCGGGGTGGCCCCCGAGGGCGTACGGGCGGACTGGGACGGCGGGGGAGAGGCCGAGGCGTACGCGCTGCTCCAGCTCGCGGACGACGACGCCCCTGCCGGCGACGGCGAGGCGTGGACCGAGCGGGTCAACGCGGTCCTGGCGGCCGCCCAATTCCCCCTGGTGGCCCGGGCTCTGCGGATGGAACCCGACGAGGTGCCCAAGGGCGCCACGGGCAAGGTCCTCAAACGCGTGATGCGCGACCGGTTCGCCGCCAGGGGGCACGTGTGAGCAACGACGAGACCAACCACCGCGCTCAGACGGTGGACGCGTACCGACTGTGGTGGCAGCACGACGCCCACTGGTACCAGGGGGTGGCCGGGCGCTTCGGACAGGAGACCGCGAACGAGATCAACGCGGAGGCGATGCGCAAGGTGGCCGTGCACGTCGGGCAGCGCGTCGCCCGCCGGTCGGGCCCGCTGCCCGACAGCGGTGACACCGGCAAGGACCTGGACGAACTGCGCCGCCGGTACGACGAGTGCGGTGACCGCATGTTCCCGCCGGAACTGCGCAACGCCTCCACCGAGGTGGAGGGCGACGACAGAATCGTCCTCACGCTGCGGCGGAACTTCGCCATCACCATGGTGCGGATGGCCGGTTCGCTGGAGGGCTACCGGTGCCCCTGCACCGACATCCACGCGGGCTGGTCCGAGGGGCTCGGCGTGACCCTGACCGAGAACCGGGCCGAGAGCTGTCTGCGCGACGGCGACAAGGCGTGCCGCCTGCTGATGCGGGTCGCCCCGGGTACGGAGGGCTGAGCGGTGCGGGTACTTGTCGCCGGTGCCTCCGGCGTGGTCGGACATCCGCTGGTGGGCGCCCTGCGGGCGCGCGGGCACCATGTGAGCGCACTGGTACGGGACACCTCCCGGACCCCGGACGCGGACGAGGCCGTGGTCGCCGACGCACTCGACCGCGCGTCCCTGCTGCCGGCGGTCGCGGCCGCCCGGCCCGACGTCGTCGTTCACCAGATGACGGCGCTGCGGCTGCTGCGCGACGATCCCGCGGGCGCCTTCGCGCAGACCGCGCGGCTGCGCACCGAGGGCACCGCCCACCTGGTCGAGGCGGCCCGGGCGGCGGGTGCGCGGCGACTGGTCGCGCAGTCCATCGCCTTCGCCGCGGCCCCGGCCGCGGATCCGGTCCTCGACGAGGACGCACCGCTGTACGTGGACGCCCCGGACCCCGGCTGGGCCGCCACCGTACGGGCCGTCGCCGAGCTGGAACGGCTGGTGTCGAGCGCGGCGGGCCTGAGCGGCCTGGTCCTCAGGTACGGCACCCTGTACGGCCCCGGCACCGCATACGCCCGTACCGGCGGAACGGGTCAGCGCGTGCTGGCCGGGAAGCTGCCGCTGCCCGAGGGCGGGGCGGGGATCACCTCGTTCCTGCATGTGGAGGACGCCGTGGGAGCGGCCGTGGCGGCCGTCGAGTCGGAGGCCACCGGGGTCCTCCACATCACGGACGACGAACCGGCCCCGGCCGCCGAGTGGCTGCCGCGCTACGCCCGTGCGCTGGGCGCCCCCGCCCCTCGCACGGTTCCGGCGGCGATGGCGCCCCGGCTGCTCGGCTGGTTCACCGCCCATCAGCTCACCGCGGCGCGGGGCGCGTCCAACGACCGGGCGCGTACGACGCTGGGCTGGAAGCCGCTGCGGCCGGGCTGGCGCGACGGGCTGGGGACGCGATGACCGGGCCCGGCGAGCAGGCGGCCGTCCCGTCGCGGCCGGGGGCCGTCCTCCTGGTCGTGGTCTGCGCCCAGATGCTGATCTGGCTGGACACCTCGATCCTCAACGTCGCCGTCACCACCCTGGCCGACCCGGACGAGGGCCTGGGCGCGACGCCCGCCGAACTGGAGTGGGTGGCGAGCGCCTACACCCTCGTCTTCGCCGGCGGCCTCTTCGCGGGCGGCGCGCTGGCCGACCGGTTCGGCCCCCGGGCCACCCTGCTCGCCGGACTGGCGCTGTTCGGCGCGGCCTCCGCCGCCGGTGCGTTCGCGGGGAGCCCGGCGTGGCTGGTCGTGGCGCGCGCCTTCATGGGCGCGGGCAGCGCGCTGCTGATGCCGGCGACCCTGTCGGTGATCGTGCAGAGCACCCCGGAGGCGAAACGTACCCGGGCGATCGCGATCTGGAGCTCTTCCAGCGGTCTGGGCGTGGCCGTCGGCCCGGTGGTGGGCGGGGCGCTGCTCAGCAACTACTGGTGGGGGTCGGTGTTCCTGGTCAACGTGCCGATCGTCGCCCTGTGCCTGGCCGGAGTCGCCACCGTCGTACCCGAGTTGAAGGGTCCCCGGCGCAGACCGCTCGATCTCCCGGGCCTCGCCCTGTCGGTGCTCGGCCTCGGCGGCGTGGTCTACGGGATCATCGAAGCCGGCGACGGACAGGCCTGGTACGGGCCGCGCGTCCTCCTCCCGCTGGCCCTGGGCGGCGCCCTGCTCTTCGCCTTCGTGGCCGGTCAGCGCAGATCCCCGGCGCCCAGCCTGGATCTGCGGCTCTTCCGGCAGCCCGGGTTCGCGGCCGGGAGCGTGGTGCTGCTGATCGCGTTCATGGCCTTGGCCGGGCACCTGTTCTACGCGGCCTTCTATCTCCAGGGGCCCCGTGGGCTCTCCCCTGCCGAGGCCGGCACCGTGATGATCGCCGCCGCGGTCGGCATCGTCCTGGGCAGTCAGGCGTCCCCGGCACTGAGCAGGCTGCTGTCGGCCCGGTGGACGGTCGCGGCCGGCGTCCTGGCCACGGCGGCCACCTACGTCGCCTACGCCTGGCTCGACGGGCAGACCCCGGTCGGGATCATCGTCGCGCTGCTGTGGATCCAGGGCTTCGGGATGGGCCTGGTCGGAACGCCGGTCACCGCCGCGATGATGAGCGGGGTGCCACCGCATCTCGCGGGCGCCGGCTCGGCCGTCAACAGCGTCACCCGGCAGGTCGGCGGAACGCTCGGGGTGGCGATGGCCGGTTCGATCCTCTCCGGCGTGTACCGGGAGCGGATGTCGGACGCCGAACTGCCCGGCACCGCACAGGGGTTGTCCCCGGCCGCCGAGGAACGGGCCCGGGGCTCCGCCGAGGCGGCCCGCTCAGTGGCCGGTTCACTGCGCCTGCCCGAACTGGCGGCCACGGCCGACCGGGCCTTCCTCGACGCGATGTACGCCGCCACCCTCGCCGTCGCCGCACTGGCCCTCGTCGGATGCGCGGTGGCCGTCGTGGGGCTGCGGACACGAGCACCGCGACCGCGGAACGTCCCGGAGCGAGGGGCTCGGGACGAACCGGTGGAGTCCACGTGAGGGGCCACAGCACCGGAGCAGGACAGGAGAGGGAAAACATGCCGGCGCAGGCAACGGCCCGTTCGGTCTTCGTCACCGGGGGAAACAGGGGGATCGGGCTGGCCATAGCCCGCCGCTTCGCCGCGGCGGGAGACCGGGTGGCGGTGACCTTCAGAGGCGAGGAGCCGCCCGCCTCCGAGGGCTTCCTCGCCGTATGGTGCGATGTGACGGACAGCCATCAGGTGGACCGCGCCTTCACGGAGACCGAGGCGGCCCACGGTCCGGTCACCGTCCTGGTCGCGGGCGCGGGCGTCGCCAACGACCGCCTGCTGGTGCGGATGAGCGACGCCGACTTCACCTCCGTCATCGACACCAACCTCACGGGCGCCTTCCGGGTCGCCCGGCGAGCCGTGCGCGGGATGCTCCGCGCGGGCCACGGCCGGATCGTGCTGGTCTCCTCCACGGCGGCGCTGCACGGCGCCCCCGGGCAGACCAACTACGCGGCGGCGAAGGCCGGGCTCGTCGGATTCGCACGGTCGCTGACCCATGAGCTCGGCCCCAGGGACATCACCTGCAACGTGGTGGCGCCCGGCCTCACCGAGTCGGACATGAGCCGCGCCCTCACCGCCCGGCAGCGCGAGGATCTGCTGCGCCGGACCCCGGCCGGACGCCTCGCCCGCCCCGAGGAGGTCGCCGACGCGGTGGCCTTCCTGGCCGGTGCCGGGTATGTGCGCGGCGCCGTCGTCCCGGTCGACGGCGGCGCCGGGCTGGGGCACTGAGGGCGGGGCCGGCGTCCGGTATCCCCACGGTTCAGGCCAGGTTGCGTTCGAGGGCCACGACGTAGTTGTTCATGAAGTGGTCGCGCACGCCGTCGCTCGCCGGGGCGAAGGCGTCGGCGGTCATGCCGCCGACGCGGTCGGCGAACCCGGTGACCAGGGGCACTGTGGTGTGCACCTTGCCGTGGGAGTCGATGTACCGCAGGGCCTCGACGTGGGTGAAGGCCGGCTCCGGAGGCATCTGCGGGACGATGTCGTTGTTGTTGACGAACCGGTAGAGCCGGTCCTTGAAGCCCTTGTTGCAGGCCTTGGCGAGCAGCCGGTCGCAGGTACGGGGCTGGCCGAAGGTATAGACGCCGTCGGCCCGAAGCTGCGGCTCCTCCAGGTACATCCGGCAGCCGGCCAGCATGGCGAGCGCCCCGCCCAGGCTGTGGCCGGTGAACCAGACCGACTGCTCCCGGTCGCGCAGGCCCGCGAGCCCGTCCCGGACCGTGGGGAAGATCGACTCCAGGGCCTCGCCGAAGCCGTGGTGGATGTATCCGGTGCCTGCCGGGCCCGGTACGGGCGGCGTGACGGCGTCCGTGAGCCAGTCGCGGATCTGCACCGGTTCCGTGCCGCGGAAACCGATGATGATCATCCTGTCACTGGCCATCGTGTACGCCTGGGTGTCCTCCAGCGGAAACGGCGGCGTGAACCGCGTCTCGTGATGGAGCACCCGGTTGAACCCCCACTGCCGCGCCTGCTGCTCGATGGTGGCCCGGTCCTTGTAGGCCAGGTCGGACGCCTTGGCCATCCAGTAGGCCTGCTGAAGGCTGTATCCGGTGACGGAGTGGTCGATGCTGTGGGGCGCGGACACCAGCGGGTCCTTTCCCGGGTGCGGCGCACGGCGGCTGACCGAGCCGCGGAAACGGCACCCTGAGGTGGCGGAAGGGGCAGCCCCGTCCTATCGCGGGTGGACGGCCGCACCCGCGGCAGCGCGCCCCGTAGTCACCCGGACGGACCGCCGGGTCAGCCCGTGCCGTACAGCGTCGTGAGCAGTTCGAGCGCGGCCTGGGCGGCCGGGTGCGGTTCGTCCCGCCACCAGGCGAGGCGCACCGCGATCGGCTCGGCGTCGCGCACCGGCCGGTAGACGATGCCGGGGCGCGGGTACTGGTGTGCGGTCGACTCGGCCGTCATGCCCACACAGCGGCCCAGCGAGATCGAGGTCAGCCAGTCGTCGACGTCGTGCGTGGCCTGGGTCGCCGGACGGGAGTCCGGTGGCCAAAGCTGTGTCGTGGTGGTGCCGGTCCGCCGGTCGATCAGCAGCGTGCGTCCGCCGATGTCGGCGAGTCGCACGGAGCGGCGCCGGGCCAAGGGGTCGTCGGACGCCATGGCGCACAAGCGCCGTTCCAGGCCCACGATGGCGGAGTCGAAGCGGCGGTCGTCCAGCGGCCTGCGGACCACGGCCAGGTCGCAGGCCCCCTCCGCGAGCCCGGCGGTGGCGGAGTTGACGCGGACGAGCCGCAGCTCCGTCTCCGGGCGCATCGCGGCCCAGCGGCGCTGAAAGGCCAGCGTGTGGCGGCCCACGGCCGACCAGGCGTAGCCGACCCGCAAGGAGGCATGACCCGAGGTGGCCTCCTGGACCAGGTCGTCCACCTCGCCGAGCACACGCCGGGCATGCCCCAGCACGCGCAGCCCCGTTCCGGTCGGACTCACCGCACGGGAGGTCCGCCGCAACAGCCGTACCCCGAGGGCGCGTTCGAGGGAGGCCAGCGTGCGGGAGACGGCGGCCTGGGACACCCCGAGCGCGATGGCGGCGTCGGTGAAGCTGCCCTCGTCGACGATCGCGACGAGACAGCGCAACTGCCGCAGCTCCACATCCATGACTCCAGCGTATAGACGGAGCCCAGGATGCATTTTGCGCAACCCCCGGGTCGTCTCAGGATCGGGTCATGCACGCAGCCTCCGCACCGACGCCGGCACCCGCGCAGGGCACTGTCGTGGCGTCCTCCGCTCCGGACCTCGGCGCCCCGGACCCCGGCGGAAAGCGCCTGGCCGGTGTGGTCACCATGTTCGGCAGCGGTCTGTCCAACCAGACCGGCGCCGCGATCGGTTCCCTGGCCTTCCCCGTCCTCGGACCGCTCGGTGTCGTCGCCGTACGCCAGTACGTGGCCGCGATCGTCCTGCTGGCCGTCGGCCGCCCCCGTATGCGTACCTTCACCAAGCGGCAGTGGTGGCCGGTCCTGCTGCTGGCCCTGGTGTTCGGGACGATGAACCTGTCCCTGTACAGCGCCATCGACCGCATCGGCCTCGGCCTCGCGGTGACCCTCGAATTCCTCGGGCCCCTGAGCATCGCCCTCGCCGGCTCACGCCGCCGTACGGACGCGTGCTGCGCGCTGATCGCCGCGGCAGGCGTCGTCACCCTGATGCGGCCGCAGCCCTCCACCGACTATCTGGGAATGGGCCTCGGACTGCTGGCCGCCGTCTGCTGGGCGTCGTACATCCTGCTCAATCGCACCGTCGGCCGGCGCATCCCCGGGGTGCAGGGTTCGGCCGCCGCGGCCGGAGTCTCCGCTCTGATGTTCCTGCCGGTCGGCATCGTCCTCGTCGTCGCCCGTCCGCCGACCGCGGGGTCCGTGGCCTATGCCCTCGTGGCCGGAGTCCTGTCCTCGGCCGTCCCCTATCTGGCGGACCTCGTCACCCTGCGCCGCGTCCCGGCCCGGGTCTTCGGGCTCTTCATGAGCGTCAACCCCGTGCTGGCCGCCGTGGTCGGCTGGATCGTCCTCGGTCAGGACCTGGGCTGGATCGAGTCGGCCGCCGTCGCGGCCATCGTGGCCGCCAACGCGCTCAGCATTCTCACGTCACGCACCTGAGGACCGCGGCCAGGCCCCGGTCGCCGGTGCGGTGTTCGGCCGGGAGGACGTAGGCGCGCAGACCGCAGGCGGTGGCGGCGCCGTCGCGCACCGGGTTGTCGCCGACCATGAGGGTGGCGCGGGGGTCGGGTGAATGCGCAGGTTGCCGCCCACACGGCAAAAGCCCGCCCCGCGACGCGTGGGGCGGGCTGGATGGGGGCTGGATGAGGCATGCGTCGGGAGGTGCGTGCCGGGACCGTCCCGTGTCACGCGTTCCTGGCTCGCCTCACTGCTGAACCTGCGTCTCGGCGCCTGCCGTTCCCCATCCCGCTGCCTCTCCTGCCACGGCGGCGGCCTCCCATGGCCGGGGGCCGGTGCCGTCCGTCCATGACCGGAGGATCTCCCGGTCCACGCATACGATCCCGCACTGGTCGGCGTACTCCAGCGCCGGCCTGGTGAAGTCGCTTGTGGTGACCAGGACGGCGATATCGGCCTCGTGGATGGTGAAGCACGTGCCGCCGAAGCGCTGAAGATCCTGGGAGCCGACCGAGTGGGTGTCGCCGTAGTGCTTGCACTGGATGACGACCCGGTGCCCGTCGGGGGTCACGGCCACGACGTCGGCGCCCAGGTCGCCGGCGCCTCCCGCGACGTCGACGGCAGAGCAGCCGTCGCGTTCGCAGAGGGCGGCGATCGCCTCCTCGAACTCCTCGGGCGTCAGGGTGTCGTAGTCGGCGGTGGCCTCAGCGGCCGGGCGCTGATGGGGAATCGCGGGAGTCTCCAGCTCGTCGGCCGCCTCCCTCGCCGCTTCGTCGAGCGCTGCTGCGGCCCGGCGTGCCGCCCTCGCCACATGCACCCGGCGCCGCAGGCCCACGAAGCCCGCGACACCTACAGCGACCAGGGCAAACACCCAAGCGGGACGCCGCTCGACAGCGTCGGCCACCATGCGAGCCGTGAGGCTCAGGACGGTGACGACTACAGCGAGCAGGACGAAGAACAGGGCGGTCGAGCGCAGGTCGAACCCGTGCCGACGGTTCGCAGGCGGTGTACGACGCACAGGTGCGGTCACGGCATACCCCCTGATGGGGCCGGCGGGAAGATCATTTCCACCGTGTGCCCAAGATCAGGGCCCGCCACCCGCGGGAACTTCAGCCTCCGGACACGCGCGGGGGTTCCCCCCAAGACGGCGAGTACGTTCGCGCGGGTCGCGGCCTGAGGCAAGGGGCTGCGTGAAGAACCGGGCCACCACGGTCCCCCGCGCACGCGCGGCAGGGGTGTGGTGACCCGGCTGGAGGGGGGTCAGCGGGTGAACGTGGTCCGGTGTTCCTTCAGGGAGCCGCAGTTGGAGCCGACCACCTGGACGTACACGTTGGAGATGCTGCCGCCCCAGTCGACGCAGTGGCCCTTGCCGCGGACGTAGGACGGTCCGGCGTACGACTTGAAGAGCCCCGCGTCCGAGTCGCCTTCCTCGGTGTCGGGGACCCAGATGTACGCGGACATGTCCACGGCGGTCCCCGGGTTGTTGCGGATGGTCGTGACGCAGTTGTGTCCGTTGGACGCGTTGTACGTGAGATAGATCGTGCCGAGCGAGCCCACGGCCGCCGAGTTCACGGTCTTGTAGCCGCTTCCGCAGACCTTCTGCGGAGTGGTGTTGGGTGCGGCGGAGGCGGGCGACGCCAGGGCGGTCATGGTCCCCAGCGACAGCGCCGCCACGGCGGACGCGGCCAGGACGGAACGGGTGAATCTCATATTTCCCCCTTGCAACTCTTCGAGGTGGTTGCTCCTGCATGGTGTGACCCGCAGGGGATCCAAAGGGTTGTGCGCCAACTCACAGGAAATTCAGGCGAGATGTGGAGAGCGCGAGCGAGAATCCGGTCCGTGGGGGCGGCCGGGCCGGAAGCCTCGCCGACGGGTGCCTGAGTGTGCCCAGGTCCTTCCGGCTTTACTCACGGGTCACTTATGGCACACGCGAGGTCCAGAGGATCTGCGCAGGGGTGTCACACAGGCTGCACACGGCCCTTTCAAAGTCTCGTTAGCGTTACGGCTCGATCCCATGCGCGAACGTGACCAGGCTGCGGCCGGCGCGCCGCCGACACAGCCAGCCAGATCGGGAAGACCACACATGGACTACTGCTCCTCGTGCCGTCGGCACCTCAACGGCGCCTTGGTCTGCCCGGGGTGCGGCGCCTACGCCCCGGACATCGACCCCTCCGCCGCCGACGGCCGTACCGGCCCTGCCGGGGGGGTGTCCCCGGCCGCGCCCCTGGCGTGGCGTGACGGGAACGTGTGGGACGACCGGACCGTGTGGGACGAGAACCGGGCCCGCACGCGGGAACTCCACCTCGCGTACACCGGGCCGTTCGGAGTCCGCGAGACCCCGGCCACGGACCCGGCCGGTGGCCACGAGATACCGGACACGAACCCGTCCGACGGCCACGGGACCGCCGACGCCGCCGCGGCCGACGACTACCAGGTCCCGCAGCAGGGGCGGGCGGCCCGGCGTCGTCAGATGGCCCGCTGGAGGAAGAACCAGCGCCGGGCCGTGGTGGCGACCGCCGTCGCGCTCGTCGGAGGCGGTCTGACCGTCGCCGCCATGAAGGGGGACTCGACGCCCGGTGTCCAGGCGGCCACGGCGCCGGAGGACACGACCATGGGCGGCGCCGGGGGAGAGGCACCGACGTACGGCGAACCGACGTCGACCCAGCGCGACACCCCGCGTTCCACGCCCACGGGGCCGGCAACCGGCAAGGCCCCGCACCGTGAGCAGCCCCGGACCGCCGCTCCCCGCACCACGCCGGCGGACCCGCGGACGGACGCGGCCGCCACGCCCCGCGAGCTGCCGCTGACGACCCCGCGGCAGCGGACCAGCGTCCCGAGCACCGTCGACACGGTCACCGGCAACGCCGGTACGTCCACGTCGAAGGGCACCGAGCGGACGACGCCGCCAGCGAGCGACACCGGTGCGGACACGCAGCAGCCCTCGGACCCCACGACACCCCCGCCGGCGGCGAGCCCCACGCCGACCTCTCCCTCGAACTCGGGCTCGGGCTCGAACTCGGACGACTCGAAGTCGAAGGAGCTCTGCCTGCTCGTCATCTGCCTGGGCTGAGTGACGAGAGGGCGGTCGCCGAAAACCGGGGCCCGCCCGCGGCCCGCTCTTCGTACCTTCGGGCGCATGGCTGACGAGTGCTTCCGGCATCCGCGGCTCGCCGCGGCCTACGACCCGCTCGACCCCGACCGCGGCGACCTCGACCCGTATCTGCGCATGACGGAGGAGTTCGGGGCGCGTCGGGTGCTCGACATCGGCTGCGGGACAGGCGTGTTCGCGCTGCGCCTGGCCGCACGCGGTGTCCGGGTCGTCGGCGTCGATCCCGCCGGGGCGTCCCTGGACGTGGCGCGCGGCAAGCCGGGCGGCGAGCGGGTGCGGTGGATCCACGGCGATGCGACGACCCTGCCGCCCTTGGCCGCCGACCTCGCGACGATGACGGGCAACGCCGCCCAGGCGATCACCGGCCCCGAGGACTGGCGCGCTTTCCTGCGAGGGGTCCGGGCGGCTCTGCGGCCGGGCGGTCGCCTGGTCTTCGAGACCCGGATCCCGGCCCGCCGTGCCTGGGAGGAGTGGAATCGCGAGGCCACCTATGCCGTGACGGACGTCCCCGGTGCCGGCGCCGTCGAGTACTGGGTCGAACTGCTCGACGTGTCCGGCCCGTTGGTGACGTTCCGTCAGGTCTATCGGTTCGCCGTGGACGGACAGGTGCTGTCCTCGGAGTCGACCCTGCGCTTCCGCGAGCGGCAGGGGGTCGAGGCGGAACTCGTCGCGCGGGGCTTCGTGGTGGAGGACGTACGCGACGCGCCCGACCGGCCCGGGAGGGAGTTCGTGTTCGTCGCACGACGTCCGGAAACCGCCCACTGAGACGGCCCCGCCGGCTCTGCGCAACCGGAATCCGCCCGTACAATCCTCGCGACCAAATCGGGGGCTCAGCATCGGGGGAATCCGTTGTGGAAACGATCATCGTGCAGTTGCCCGGTCCCGCACAGTGGAGTGCGGACGAGACGGGCAGTCCCGAACTGATCCACCTGGGGCCCGGGGACATCGCCGACTTCGGACGCGGCATGCCCGGCGGCACCGGGGTGCGCATCACCCTGGCCGACCCCGGCATCTCCCGCCGCGCCGGGCAGCTCGAGGCGGCCGGGGACTACTGGCGGCTGTCCAACTTCAGCCGCAGCGTGTCGTACGTCGTGGAGAACCTGGAGGGAGCCGGCGAGTACCTCACCGTCGCCCCCGGGCGCCTCGGTGCGCCCGTGCCCTTCGAGTTCTCCCGCGTGGTGCTCCCGGCCCTGTCCGGCAACGCCGCCTTCAAGGTGTTCGCACCCCAGCACGCCTACCTCGGCGAGCGGTCTTTTCCGGGCGGCGGGGAACAGACCGTCCACCCCTTCGCCCTGGACCCCACGTCCAAGTACTTCCTCGTCCTGGTGGCCCTGTGCGAGCCCCGGCTGCGCGATCCCTCCGACTCGGCGCTGCCCGGCGTCGGACAGATCGTGGAGCGGCTGCGTCCGCTGGAGTCCTGCCGGGACCTGACCCGCTCCGCGGTCAACTACCACATCGACTACCTCGCCTTCGCCAAACTGCGCCTGGACCTGGGCGAGGAGACCGCGGCCGGAGCCGACGGCGGCCGCACCGGTGCCAAGCGCACCCGGCTCGCCTCGGTCGCCCTGCGCTTCGGTCTGGTGCGCGAAGAGCACCTCGGCCTGCTGCCGCCCCGCAGCGTCGGCCGCCTCGCTCCGCAGGAGGCCGGCGCATGACGACATCCGACGCCCAGGACCCCCAGGACGACGACCTCGAAGCGCCCCGCCCGCGCCTGCCCGAGGGGTTCCGGATCGAGGGCTGGGAGGTGGGCGCGGTCATCGGCTCCGGCGGCTGGGGGACCGTGTACGAGGCCCGTACGGTCGCCGACGGAACGCCCGTGGCGGTGAAGGTGCTGCCGACCGGTGCCCTGGGCCCCGGCCAGCGCGCCGCGCTCGGCGAACTCGTGGCACGCGAGGTCCGCTTCAGCGCCGAGGCCGACCACCCCCACCTCGTCCGGACCCACGCCGTGTGCACGGTCGAGGCCCCGGAGCTGCCCACCCTGGACGGTGCGATCGCGCTGGTGATGGACCGGGCGGAGGCGAGCCTGAAGGACGTACTGGACGCCGCCGGGAACGGCCGGCCGATCGACGGCGCCGAACGCGTCCTGCGGGGAGTCGCCGCCGGACTGGCCCATATGCACGACGCCGGCTGGGTGCACGGCGACCTCAAACCCGCCAACGTCCTGCTGGGCCCGGGCGGGCAGGTGTGGCTGGCGGACTTCGGGCTGGCCACCGAACTCGACGGCACCCACGCCCATCTGCCGCCGCTCGGCACGCTCGACCATCTGCCGCCCGAGTGGTGGTCCCAGCGCACCGGCACTCAGGGCGCCGTCGTCCGGCCCACCGCCGACATCTGGGCCTTCGGCGTCCTCGCCCACCAGGTGCTCACCGGCGGACTCCACCCCTTCGCGGGCGCGACGGCCCGGGCCCGCTCGCTCGCCGCCCAGACCTACGCGCGCGGCACCGCACCCCTGCGCCTCGACGCCGGCCTCGGCGACGACATGCGCCGGCTGATCGCCGACTGCCTGGCACCGGACCACACCACCCGCCTCCCGCACACCGCGCGCGACATCGCCGCCCGGATCGAGGACATCACCGGCGGTCCGCCCCGCCGCCGGCGACGCCTGGTGCCGGCCCTCGCGGCCGGATTCGTCGTCCTCACCGCCGGAGCGGTCGCCGCGGTGGCACTGCTCGGCGGAGGCGTCGGCACGCGGGACGACGACCGTGACGGCGGTGTCTCCGCCACCGCCACCGGCGCGCGCAGACCGGTGCCGGGTGAGATACCCGCGGACTCCGACGTACCCGAGGCGCTGCGCCCCGTCATCGCCCGCGCCGCCCACCGCTGCACCGACGAGGAGATCACGCCCGTCCTGCTCGCCGCGCTGATCAAGGCGGAGAGCGGCTTCGACACGAACGCGTCCCGCCCGGAGAGCGACGAGTACGGCGTCGCCATGTGGACCCCGTCGGTGTTCCGCGCCTGGGCCGTGGACGGGGACGGCGACGGCGACAAGGACCACATGTCGCCGCCCGACGCGATCGCCACGATGAGCCTGTACGTGTGCTGGCTCGACCAGCGCTTCAAACAGGCCGGGCTGCCGAAGAAGGACCTTCCCGCGCTGGTCGCGGCCGGCTACCGCACCAGTGACCGCACGGTCATCGAGGAGGGCGGCGTCCCGGCTCGGGTCCGGCCCCACGTGGACAAGGTGCTGCGCTACCTCGACGCCTACGAGCGCTGACCCCCGGGCCCGCGCGAGCGGTGGGCCGGACCCGTCAGGGCCCCGCCCACCGCTCGTCCCCCGTTCCCGTCACGGCCGCGCCGAGCCGCACTCCGGGACGTTCGGCAGCCGGTTGTCCGGCGAGCTGATGTAGATGTTGGAGATGTAGCCCCCGTACTGGGGCAAGTAGGCCCACCACTCGTTGGTGTAGGGCGGCACGCTGACCACCTGGCCCCGGACCTGACAGCCCACCAGCACCTCGACCCCGGCCGGGAGTTGCGTGACCCGGGCATCGCCCGTGGCCGGACCCTTGCGGACGTTCACGAACTCGCCCCAGGTGCCGAACCACGCCCCGGAGGGCCGCACCCCGCCCGGCACGTTCAGCGAGCGGATCAGCCGGCCGAGGTCGGTGTAGGCCTTCCCGTACGACGTCCCGACCGGATGCAGCGTCAGCACGGCCACGATCGTCCGGTCGTCCGCGCCCACCGTGCCGGTGGTGTGCAGCGCGGGACGGGTGAGATCCACGGCCGCGGCGGCCTTCGTGGCGGCCTTCGCTGCGGGAGCGGCGGCCGGTTCCGCAGCGGCCGTCGTTCCCGACGCGCCGCACGTCCCCTTCGCGTACTTCCCGGACCAGCCCTGCTTCACCGCCCAGGGACGCTCGAACGACCCGGCGACCCCGAAGTGCTGGTCGAAACGGTCCGAGGCGCAGCGCGTGGAGCGGCGCAGATTGCCCATGACGAAGTCATGGACGGGCGCGGGCGCCTTGTCCAGGAGGTAGCGGTAGATCGCCACGGTGTCGCGGGCCGACAGGGCGGTGTAGCCCCAGTAGCCCTCGTACCCGGCGGGCGGTGGCGCGGTGTCGCGCAGGCCCAGCCGGGCGGACATCCGGTCGATGATCGCCGAGCCGCCGTAATTCGACCAGTAGTGGTCCGCGGCATCGTCCCAACTGCTGCGCAGCATCGGCTCCAGCCGGGCCCGGTCGGCCTCGGGGACGGTGTAGTCGGGCCCGCGGTCCCACAGGAAGTCCAGGGCCAGCAGCAGTTTGACGACCGAGGCGGACCGGAACCGCGCGCTCTCGTCGACCTGTTCGGTGAAGGTGCCGGTGCGGCGGTCGAAGACCGCGACCCCCGCGGTGACACCGTCCGGGATCTGGACGGCCTCGGCGCTGCGGCCGGCCTGAACGGCCGTGGCCGGCCGGGGAACCGCCGTCGCGCCGCCCGGAAGCGACACGATCGTGACGACGGTCGCGAGCGCGGCGGCGCCGCGCAGGAG
>NZ_JBHUQX010000110.1:0-22708 GCF_042674225.1 Streptomyces sp. NPDC056948 | reverse complement strand
CCCCGGGAGGGCGGCGATCGCGAGCACGGGCGGCTTGCGCCACAGGACCTCCGGGGTCGGGACCGGCGCGAGGGACATCGCCTCGACCTCGGCGTCGAGGCGCGCCTGATCGGCGTCCACCTTCAGGAACACGTCGCCGACGCGCAGGGTCGCGCGCTCGGAATGGGCGACGACGACTTCGACCTCATCCATGGGCGACCAGTATCCCGGGATGACTGCCGACGTCGCCGGGTTTATCGCGTGCGATTACGCGGCTGACCACGTCCCGCTACCCGGCGGCCTCGTGCACGACACCGACCTCTGACAGGGGCAAGCCCACCACTTTTGTTAGGAGCCCCAACTGGCCGCAGCCCCGGCAGCGTTGCTGAAACTCATCGACATTCCCGCCGCCGACCCCACCCAACCGTTGCTGGAACTCACCGACAGGCGTTGCTGCCCGTCATCGACATACTCAGGGTGGGCACCAAGCTCCGCTGGAGCCTGACGACCGACCGAGGCGAGTTGGCGGCCCTGCGTGAACTGGCTGATGCCTGCTCGCTTCAGCCTGTGAAGTACGAGCTGGCCCTGTTGCGCGTCTGAGTCCCCGGCGCCTTCGTGTCGGGGACGGCACCCGGCTCATCAGCGCGCCGCCAGCACCGATCGGTACCGCCAAGACCTCCCGATGCCGTGATCGCACCAGCCACATCCGGAGCATTGCAGCTCGCCGGTTGGCCTGCGGACTTCTCACGGGTGGCGGTCCGCCCGCCTCCTCGCGTAGTGACGGCGCGCCGCCGTTCCCAGCAGGGCCAGACCCGCGAAGCCGACCAGCAGCGTTGCCCACTCAGGCATTTGGGCTGCCCGCAGGAGGCCGGCGACACCAAAGCTCGTATCCCAGCCGGCCTCCGTGATGGCGGAGCCGAAGCCCTGGATGACGAGGATGGCACCGAACGGCCACAGCAGCCCCTGCTTTGAGCTGCTGTCCGTCCTCTTGAACTGCTTCGCCATGGCGAGCTTCCCCTCCCGGTGTCCGCGCATCGTTCCGATGCGACCGCATCACATCGTTGCAGTGGATCTGGATACGATGCAAGTGCATCAGAACGTGGGAAGGAGTAACCCGTGCCCAGGCAGGTCGACTACGAGGACCGACGCCGACGGATCGCCGAGGCGGTCTGCACCCTGATCGCGCGCTCCGGCATGGAGGCCGTCAGCCTCCGCGACGTCGCGGCCCAGGCCGGCGTGTCCATGGGTGCTGTCCAGCGATGCTTTCGCACCAAGCAGGACATGCTGCTCTTCGCGCTGGAGCACATCTCCCAACACGTCGGCGAACGTGCCAACCAGCGCATCGCCGCCACCTCCACCCCCCAGGCCGCGTCCACCCTGCTGTCCCACACACTGGCCGAACTCGCCCTGCTGGATGAGGAATCGAAGACACGGGCTCAGGTCTGGCTGGCCTTCGTCGCACATGCCCCTGCCAGCGAGAACCTGGCCGCCGTCCTGCGCGACACCTATGCCAAGCTCCACGGCCTCATCGCGTGGCTCATCCGCTACGGCCAGGACACCCGGGAAGTTCCCCAGCACCTCGACCCCGATCGCGAAGCACACACGCTGCTCGCCCTGGCCGACGGCCTCACGGCTCACGTGCTGGCAGGCCACCACTCCCCGGCCACGGCGCTGGCCATCCTCCAACGCCACATCGACCACCTGCTGGGAAAGGCATCCGACCACAGCTGACGCCTCCAGCCCAAGACATCAGCGTCGCACCAGCCCCAGTTACGGGACACTCCCTAATCTCTCGGATTCCGCGTCAGCGGTAGCCCTCCTCGACTGGCGCGGCGAGGTGGAGGGAATCAACGCCAGTCTTGCTGGCGTCAAGAACAAGCTCAAGCAACCTGATGCCCAGGTATCCCGGCCCAGCCTCTGTTCACCCCGGGAATGTCGGTTGAGTCTCCCGTGGGGGGAGACGCCAAGCTGGGGGCATGGACAGCGACACGCTCTATTCCATCGGAGAACTATCCCGCCGGACCGGTCTGACGGTAAAGACCATCCGGTACTACTCCGACCAGGGCATCGTCCCGCCGACCGACCGGAGCCCGGCGGGCTACCGGCTCTACGGCCTCGACGCACTCGCACGCCTGGATCTGGCCCGCACACTGCGCGATCTCGGGCTCGACCTGGCGACCGTGCGCAAGGTGCTGGACCAGGAGGCATCCATACCGGAAGTCGCAGAAGCACACGCCGACGCCCTGGACATACAGATCCAGACCCTCCGCCTGCGCCGGGCAGTACTACGAGCAGCCGCCAGACGCGGCCCCACCACCATGGAGATGGACCTCTTGCATCGACTCGCCACGCTGTCCCAGTCCGAACAACGCCGGATGGTAACCGACTTCATCGACGACGCTTTCAGAGGCTTTGACGCCAACCCCGAGTTCGTGACCCTGATGCGATCCACACTGCCCGAGCTCCCCGACGATCCCACGCCGGAACAGGTTGGGGCCTGGGTGGAACTCGCCGAACTCTGCCAGGACGCAGACTTCCGTACCGGGGTACGGCGCATTGCCGAGGAGCAGGCGAAAGAGCCTTCTCAGCAGGACGTCAGTGGCCTGCACGACAGTCTCGATCAAGCGATGCTTGAACGAATCGACGAAGCCGTGTCCGCCGGCGTCCTTCTCGCCTCTGCCGAAGCCGCACCCCTTGCCGGCTCACTGGGCGGTCTCTACGGCCACGCGTTCGAGCGTGCGGGCGATGGTGATCTGCGCCGCTGGCTCGTCGCCCGCCTGCAGATGTCCGTTGACCCACACGCCAAGCGCTACTGGCAGCTCCTGGCGACGATCAATGGATGGCCTGCATCACCAACACTCGCTCCCGTCTACACGTGGTTCACCACCGTTCTTCGCGGTACTTCTGCCGCGGCAGCGACGTCTTGAGCTGCGAAGGACAAAAGCCGTGCGGGCGAGGCACCGAGAGCGGTCTCGAGGTGTCTCCGCTCACTGAAGGCTGACCGATCTCATCGAACTTTGACCGGCCGTCTCAGAGGCAGCGGATAGGCTCTCACGCTGCCGGGAAACCTGGCCTGACAAGATCCGACCACAGAGGTACGCCCAAGTAAGCCTGCAGATCGACGTGTTGGAGGACACCGGAGGTCAAGCGTCGGCTGTATGACCACCAGACGTCGCAGAGCCATTGCAGCCAGTCTGCTCACCCTCGCCCTTTCCGCCCCGCTCCTGGACACCGCACCCCCCGCCTTTGCCCAGGGCGTTCAGACTCCTGGCTCCCGGGTTCCGTACACGAGCGGGTTGGCGTTGCCACTTCCCACCGGTCCGTACACGGTGGGCCGCCGCGTCCTGCACTTGGTCGACAGGCACCGCACTGACCCGTGGGTGCCAAGGGCGGGAAACCGGGAGTTGATGGTGTCGGTGTCCTACCCGGCGCGTGGGGCGAGCGGTTCCCCAGCGGCATACATGAGCGATGACGAGGCGCGGCTCCTGCTGGAGGCCAGAGGTCTCGGCGGCGTCGTGCCTGCCCAACGGTTGCAGGGGCGCGTACTCACGCTCAGGAAGGCGTTCCCCCGGCGCCGGGGCGTTTTCCCCCTGGTGCTGCCTTCTCCGGGATTCTCGATGCCGCGCACCACACTCACGTCGGTCGCCGATGATCTCGCGAGTCGCGGCTACGTCGTTGCGTCCGTGGACCACGCATACGAATCCGTTGGTACGGCCTTTCCCGGGGGCCGAATGCTGACCTGTGCGACCTGCGCGCAGGTCCACACGCGCGAGGACAAGGCAGCCGTAGCGCGCGGCCGGGCCAAGGACATGTCCTTCGTGATCGACGAGCTGACGAAGACCCGGCAGGCGGGGGCGCTGTCCCGCGCGATCGATGCGAGCCGGATCGGAATCGCGGGACATTCGATCGGGGGCGCGGCCGCCGCGGCAACCATGGCCGCCGACCGTCGCGTGCGCGCCGGAGTTGACCTGGACGGCAACCTCCTCCTGCAGCCTGCCGCCACGGGGCTCGGCCGACGCCCGTTCATGATGCTCGGTGCCGAGTCCACGCACAGCCCCGGCAACAAGGAAACCGACTGGCCTGCGGCATGGCAGCACCTGAGCGGCTGGAAACGCTGGCTGACAGTGACCGGCGCCGAGCATTTCTCCTTCACGGACCTGCCCTATCTTGCCGGTCAGTTGGGCCTGTCGGATCCCGCCGCGCCGCTTTCCGGGCAACGAGGCTGGGACATGACCCGCGAATACGTGACAGCCTTCTTCGGCCTTCACCTGCGGGACATGCCGCAGCCGATCCTCACCGGTGCGACTGCCGCCCACCCCGAGGTCGTATTCCAGCCGTGAGGCGGCAGAAGAACAGGGCAGTCGAATCCCTCCGACCGGTCCACCATGCTCCTGGCCGACCTACGGCCTCAGGGCCCGGCGAACCCCGAGGCTGCTGGTCACCGGCCGATCAACCGGAGAAGGGCTGTCCCGGTGGCCCAAAGGCCTTACACCCGCCGCACATGGAGGAGCGACAGTTGGCGGCGTACAGATCGACCTTCGACTGCGACGTCCCCATAAGGCCCCCAGCGGCAGAAGCGCATCCCAACGTCCCATCGCAAGCCCCTGGGCGACTTCAAAACAAACCGACATCGCAAACTCGATCAGAAGGTGACTCCCGCCGTCACCTCAAACGACTCCCGCACTGAGATACATAGCCACCTGAGGCCAGGCCGTCATGGGGCGGCGCTCGTCTGGCATCACTTGCCGCTGTAGGCGGGGAACACGCTGTGCTCGCCGTAGTCCACGTCGCGCAGAACCCGCAGGGCGTCCATGTCATCGCCGGAGATCTCGAAGTCGACCTCGGCATTGGAGCGCATGTGTTCGGGGTTCGCCGTCTTGGGCAGCGACACCGTGCCCAGCTGCAGGGTGTAGCGGATGCACAGCTGTGGGACGGACACGCCGTACTTCTTTGCCATCGCCTGGACCTCGGCGTTCTGCAGGATCGCTCCGTGTGCGATCGGCGAGTACGCCTCGACGAGGATCTGCTTGCCCTCGCAGTAGTCCAGGAGCGCTGAGGGGGTGTTGCCGGCGTGGACGAGCAGCTGGTTCACGCGCGGCGCGACGGTCGCGCCCTGGAGGATGTTCTCCAGGTCCTGCTGCTGGAAGTTGGACACCCCGATGGAGCGGACCTTGCCGACCCGATGCGCCTTTTCGAGCGCGCGCCATGCTTCGCGGTTGCCATCGGCGTAGTCGCCGCCGCGAAAGTCGTTCCACGGCTGCGGGCTGTGGATGAGCATCAGGTCGATGTACTCGATGCCGAGTTTCTCCAGTGACTCGTCGATCGCGTCGACCGCCTGGTCGTAGTCCTTGATCTCCGCAGCGAGTTTGGTCGAGACGAACAGCTCGCCGCGGGGCACGCCGGCGGTGCGCACGCCCTCGCCGACGCCGCGCTCATTGCCGTAGGCCTGGGCGGTGTCGATGTTGCGGTAGCCGATCTCCACGGCTGCGCGGACCGCCTCGGCCGCCTGATCATCGTCGATGAACCAGGTGCCGAGCCCCAGCTTGGGGACCTCGACGCTGTTGGACAGCGTGTAGGTCTCGTCCAGGATGGTCATGCGTTTGCTCCGGTCTTCGGCAGCTCGCCGTACGCCTCGTCGGTGACGGGCTCGAGCCATTCGTTGCTGACGTCTTCGCCCGGGGTGATGAAGGCAACGTGGGAGAACCACGAGTCGGCTTTCGCGCCGTGCCAGTGCTTCGTGCCCGCCGGAACGCGGACCACCGTTCCCGGCTCCATGCTGACGGGATCCTCGCCCTCGGCCTGGTACCAGCCGCTGCCCGCCGTGCACAGCAGGATCTGGTCACCGCCGCCGCCCGTGCCGTAGTGGATGTGCCAGTTGTTGCGGCAGCCCGGCTCGAAGGAGACATTGCTGACCGGAACGCTCCCCGAGGCGAGCGGAGCCAGGTAGCTCTGGCCGATGAAGTACTGCGCGAAGGCGTCGTTCTTCTCCCCGAGCGGGAAGATCTGGTCAAATCCGTTAACAGTCATTTCGTTCTTTCCTTCTGTTTCAGCGCGTCCCGCCGGGCGCGTGTGCGGCAGCGGTGTCCTGGGTCCGGCCGGCCAGGCTGCGCAGCATCCCTAGCGATTGACGTAGGCCATGTGCTCGGCGTTGTAGCGATCGCCGCTGACTCCGACCCGCTGGGCGAGGCCGTCGAGGTCGGCCACCTCGTCCGCGGACAGCGCAACAGCCGTCGCGGCGGTGTTCTCCTGGATGCGTGCCGTGCGGCGGGTGCCGGGGATCGGCACGATCCATGGCTGCTGCGCCAGCAGCCAGGCCAAGGCGATCTGGCCCGGCGTCGCGCCCTTCGCTTCGGCGAGTTGCCGGACATGGTCGACGAGCGCCTGGTTCGCGGCCAGGTTCTCCGCCTTGAAGCGCGGGACCCGGTGGCGGATGTCCCCGTCGATGAAGGTCGTGGACGCATCGACGGTGCCGGTGAGGAAGCCCTTGCCGAGGGGGCTGAACGGCACGAACCCGATGCCGAGCTCGGCGAGCGTGGGCAGCACCTCAGCCTCGGGGTCCCGTGTCCACAGTGAGTACTCGCTCTGGACCGCGGTCACGGGGTGGACGGCGTGTGCGGCGCGGATGGTGGCGGCCGAGGCCTCGGAGAGCCCGAAGTGCCTGACCTTCCCCTCGGCGATCAGCTCGCCGACCGTGCCTGCGACGTCCTCGATCGGCACGGCGGGGTCGACGCGGTGCTGGTAGAACAGGTCGATCGTGTCGGTGCGGAGCCGCTTCAAAGACTCCTCCGCGGCGCGGCGGATCTGCGCGGGACGGCTGTTGAGGCCGACGCTCTGGCCGTCTTGGATGTCCCATCCGAACTTGGTGGCGATCACGACCTGGTCGCGGATCGGCTCGAGCGCCTCGCCGAGCAGCTCCTCGTTCACGTAGGGCCCGTAGACCTCGGCGGTGTCGAAGAAGGTCGCTCCCTCGTCGACTGCGGAGCGCAGCACCGCGATCATGTCGTCGCGGCTGCCGGGGTTGGGGCCGTAGCTCTGGGACATGCCCATCGCGCCGAGCCCGATCGCGGAGACCTTCAGGCCTTGTCCGAGTGTTCTGGCGTGCATGGTCATCTCTCCTGGATCGTGGTCGGGTGCTCGCTCCGGGGCAGTCCTGCGGTGGACGTCGCGGCGAGGCTCGCGAGCAGCTGCAGGCGCTCCTGGCTGGGCGAGCCGGGCTCTGCGGTGTAGATGAGGAAGGACAGCCCGGGCTCGGCGGTCAGCTCCATCCCCTCGTAGGTCAAAGTGAGATCGCCGACCTCGTGGTGGTGGAATTCCTTGGTGCCCGATCCGTGGCGGCGCACGTTGTGTGCTCCCCACCGAGTGCGGAACGCTTCGCTGCACGTGGACAGCTCACCGAGCAGGTCGTGCAGCTGCTTGTCCCGGGGGTCCCTGCCGGCTTCGGTGCGCAGGATCGACACGGTGACGTCCGCGGCCGTCTCCCAGTTGGGGTAGAACGCCTTGGCCCGTTCGTCGAGGAAGCAGTAGCGCGCCAGGTTCTCTTGTCCGGGGCCGTCGAACACCTCGTCGTAGAAGGCGCGCCCGAGGGCGTTGGTGGCGAGGACGTCCATCCGCCCGTTGCGCACGAATGCGGGCCCGAGTGCGATGGCGCCCAGGGCACGGGTCAGGCTGTCCCTGGGCACCCATTTCTTCGACCTGCGCCTGCGCACAGGCCGGGCCGCGCCGTTGGCTGCTCGGGCGAGGTCGAAGAGGTGCTCGCGCTCGGCGTCGTCGAGCTGCAGCGCCCGGGCGACCGACTCGAGGACGGCGTCGGAGACGCCGGCCAGGTGACCGCGTTCGATCTTGGCGTAGTACTCCGGGCTCACGTCCGCGAGCATTGCCACCTCGCCGCGGCGCAGGCCCGCGACCCTCCGGTGTCCGGAGACCGTCAGTCCAGCCTGCTCGGGAGTGAGGTTCGCTCGACGGGACATGAGGAATTCCCGTGCTTCGTTCCTGGCGTCCATGCGTTCCACGCTAAGGCGCGGAGCTCGTGTGAGGGATGCCCTGCCAGTACGTCCTTCACGGGGGACTCCCTCGCTCGGCATGTCCAGCGATGTCATTGGCATTGCACCTTCAGAGATCGATCGACGGACGTCGACGCATGTAGGGAGAGAACATGGCTGAGAGCACAAGCACCGGCTGGACCGGCGGGAAGAATGCCTTCGGCGACTTCGCCCCGGGGATGGTCCATTACACCGACAGGGTCCTCTTCGACGAGGTCTGGGAGCGCGAGGGCCTGTCCAAGCGCGACCGCAGCCTCGTCACCATCTCCGCTCTGACCGCGCTCGGGAAGATGGACCAGCTGCAGTTCCACCTCGGCTTCGCCCGCCAGAACGGCGTGACCGACGAGGAACTGCAGGAGGCTCTGCTGCACCTGTCGTTCTACTCCGGCTGGCCCAACGGCATGGGAGCGACGAGCGTGCTGAAGAGCATCGTCGAGGAGCAGGACTGAACATGCCCCCAGATCCGGCCGCCGCGTCGGCCGGATGATCGGGGCGACGGCATCCTCGATCGAGGTCGCGATGCTGCTGCGGGACGTCCTCTCGCCGCTGCCGATGCGCCCGGGCTGGGGAGAGTCAATGAGCTGGCCCTATCCCGGCATACCTGCGGTACTGGTCGCGGACCTCGCGGGTGGGCCGGTTGTCGGTCTGCCGTTCTTCAGACCGGAGGCCATCACCGTCGACCACGGCGCCGTCTTCAAGAACCATCATCTTGTCGAGGTCGCACGCACCCTGGGCATCGACGTGCCGCCGGCGCGGGCGATGCGGCCGACGGACAAGGCGGCGTGCGAGCGGGCCTTCGCCGCGATCCAGTCGCTGCTGCTGGAACTCGTGCCGGGCTGGCGGGGGATCGACGTCGCCGACCGCGGTGCCGCCCCCGAGGCCGACGCGGCCTGGACGGTCGGAGATGGAGCACCTGCTCGCCTCCTGGATCGTCGCGGTGTGGCAGAACCGCCGCCTGGAATAGCACGCTCCCGCATGGGATCCCCCCGGCGCGATTCGGGGGCGTCGCGACTCGCGCTGCTCCATTTCCTGGCGCGCGTGCAGGAGCGCGACCTGGCCCGCACCCGCAGGTGGATCGCCGACGAGGAACGCCGCGAGTCCGACCACCGGCCCCGGAGTGGCTGATCGAGCTGGGCCTCAACCGGACCGGGGCACCGGTCCACGTCCACGCCGACGACTGCTGGAACGCGGGCAAGCGCAGTCTTGCATGAGAGCGGTGTCGCGCGGGCGGTCTGCGGTGGTGTGGCGGCCGGCGGCGTGTAGCGCGGTGAGCCAGTCCACCCACGATCGGGGCTGCCCTGCCTTCGTGGTGGTGGGTGTTGCCTGCATCGGCGAGATGGCGCATGGCGCGGACGTGCTCGTCCTGGTCGCCGGAAGGGTTCGCGATGGATTGCACGACGTTCAAGGAAGATCTCCGGGATGACGTTTCGTGCCCAACCCCGGCTACGGTGGTCGGTCGTGACGAGCTACGACCTGCAGGTCATGTCCACCAGCGGCCAGATGCGGAAGGTTCGCGTCTCTCACCCGGAAGAGCCCCCTTGGACCCTCCGGGTAGCGGATCCACAGGGGCGCGACTACTGCGGGAAGGGGCAGGACCTCTATGAAGCCCTGCGTCAGGTGCGCGTGGAGATGGAGGGGGACTGCCTGATGCTCTGCTGCAACGGAGCAAGGAAGAACGCTCACCCGTCCCCGTCCATGTCAGCTGCGGGGGCGGATTTCGTTTACCTCACGCCTGCCTATAGGGTGCTCACACTGAGGGACATATTCCCCCTCCTTGGCCCTGCCCCGCCGAGTAGCGTCGTTACCGTAGAAGAGCAGAAGGATTACTACGCGGCCAAGCTGATGTCGAGAATGTACTTGATTCAGTGGTGCAATCCGGTCTCATGGGTAAAGGTCCTTGAGGCGGCTTTCAAAGGGCCCAGAGACTGGCAGCCGGAGATTTCGCAAGACGGGGTTCTTGCATGGCACTGTTGAAGCGCGGGCTGGTCCGGCGCCGGTCGCCCTCGTCGAACTGGTCGGGAGAGCGCAAGGTGCCGGTGAGGAAGCCGTGGCCGAGCGGCGAGTACGGCACGAACCCGATACCGAGCTCGCGCAGCGCGGGCGGCATCCTGGTCTCCCTGCCGACCTACGGATCCCGGCTGAACTGGATCGAATCGGAGTTCGCGGCCCTGCGCTGCTTCGCCCTCAACGGCACCGACCACCGCACCCACGGGGAGCGGAACGCCGCCATCGCCGCCTGCATCCGCTGGCGCAACGCCCGCGCCGAGCCCGAGACCGACTTCGCCCCCGACTCGCCGATCCGCCAGTGGACCGCATACCCGTCCAAGGCTGCATGACGAGCCACGAGGAGTGGTCCGGTCAGTTCTCGATCAACGCCCTGCGGGGAATGCTGCGCGCCGGCCGAAGCCGACCGTGGCGAGCGCCATGAGTGTGAGAGCGATCATCCCGGCTGGAAGAACCGGTGCGCCCACGCCATCGACGACCACAGCCCCCACAGCACCACCCGCAAAGATCGCCATGTTGAAGGCTGTGGTCAGCATCGCGTTCGCCGCGTCGGCGTTCTCGCCCGCGGCCTCCCCCATGGCCGTCTGTAACTGTGTCGCCGAGCCGCCGAACGCGAGGCCCCACAGGATGATCGCGAGCAGCACGAGCACAGTGGACTGCTGCGCGGCGGCAAGAAACGCCCCGGCGACGATGAACAGGGTCACACTCGCCAGGGTGAGCCTGCGAAGTGCGCGGTCGATGAACACGCCGGTGATCCAGATACCTCCGAGCGCAGCGACGCCGAAGACGAGAAGTGTGACGTCGGGCCGGAGCGCGAGACGCATCTGCTGCAGGTAGGAAGCGATGTAGGTGTAGAGCAGGTTGTGCGCGAGCATCCAGGCGAATACGACGGCGAGGATGGTCGCCACGCCGGGAATGCCCAGCACTCGGCTGAGCGGAGCGCGTGTCTGCGCCGACTGCCCCGGGGCGTCGGGCACGAGGAACTTCGCGAAGACCATGACGATGACGCTGAGCAGTGACATCGCGGCGAAGGACCAGCGCCACCCGACCGTCGAGCCCAGCCAGGCGCCAAGGGGGGTTCCGACGGACAGCGCGACGGGGGTTCCGGTCATGGCGATGGCAAGGGCACGCCCGGCGTGCTCAGGTGCGACGATACGCCGGGCGTATCCGGCGAGCATGCCCCACAGCAGACCGGAGAAGGCTCCCCCGACGAACCGGGCGACAAGAGCGACGGTGAACGACGGCGAGAGCGCGGTGACGGCGTTCGCGACGAGGAATCCGAGCAGGCCCGCGAGGAGGAGCGGCTTCCGCCGTGCCCCGCGCGTCAGCGCGATCGCGGGTATCGCGGAGAGGACCGTTCCGATCGCGTAGGCGCTCACGAGCTGGCCGGCGCCGCCTTCGGAGACGTCGAGTCCGGCAGCGAGCTGCGGGAGCAGCCCCGCCGGCAGCGTCTCGGTCATGATCACGATGAATCCGGTACACGCCATCACCACCAGTGCCGGAACGGGGAACGACTCGTGCGCTCGCTCGCGGACCGGCGTGGGGCACGTTGTGGTCATCGGGTCGGACTCCTCCACTAGTTATGGATTGACTGATCCGATATTGATCGTTGTGCTTACGGGTGTCAAACTGGATCAGTCAGTCCGCAATAAGGAGGTTCGCCGTGTCCCCCGTCGGCCGTCCCCGCATCTTCGACATGGAGGCCGTCCTGGAGGCCGCGATGCTGCTGTTCTGGGAACAGGGTTACGAAGCGACATCGCTGGCCCAGCTCCGCGAGACCACAGGGCTGTCCTCCGCGAGCCTCTACGGCGCCTTCGGCTCGAAGGAGGGACTGTTCGAGAAGGCCGTTGAGCACTACATCGCCGGACCGGGCAGCGTCACCGATGTCGTGGCCGACGAGGCGGAAAGTCCCCGCGAGGCCATCGCCCGGCTCCTCCACGGGTCGATCAGCATGCAGACCGACACCTCCCACCCTCGCGGATGCCTCGTCGCCCTCTCGGGGACGGTCCGGGCACCGGGAGCGGGCGAGGTCGGAGCGCGAAAGGTCGTAGCGGCGCGCCGCGCAGCGGACCGAGCACGCATCAGGGCGTGCATCGCACGCGGCATCGCCTCAGGAGAACTCGCCGAAGACACCGACGTGGACGGCGTCACGTCAATGATCCACGGCTTCTTGCTCGGTATCTCGACACAGGTCTGTGACGGCACATCAGCACGGCACCTGCACGCCGCGGCCGACGCCGTGCTCGCGAACTGGGACACACAGGGACGCTGACGCTCACGCGCACCACACGCCGACATCGGTCCACGCACGGCCCCCGGAACCGCACGACCTCAGGCGACATGAATCGCGTGCACCACCGGCGGCACACCTGGCCGCCCTGGCCTGCTGACTGCCGGGCAACCCGTCGATAACCCGGCCGACGATGCGAGCCGAGCCACCAGCCCTGTTCGCGGCGCTCCATGAGCAGGGGCACACCCTCGAACACACCGGCGGTGCGGCGGACTTCCTTTGCGGCGCAGCGCCTTGGCGCGCTGGAGAACGAACTCGGCTTCTGCGTCGTCCAGGTCTTACGGAACCAGGGGGTGTTCCTCTGCTGCAGTTGCTCGAACACGACGGCCGGCAGGCGCCAGCCCTTTGACGTTGATCATCAGGTGGGCGGATCGTGGCCGTTCGCATCCCGAGAGGAGGCCTTGCATGTCGTTCACCTGGCGCTATGTGGTGCGCCCCGACGGCTCGTTCTTCCGCACCGGCAATGCCGACGGCGACCTCGATGCCGTAGCGACGAAGCGCTCCTCCGGCTGCAGCCCACCTCCGGCCGGGACGAACGGTTGCTGGAGCCCTGCTCACGCTGCGGCGGCGACCTCGTGCTGCAGTGGAACGGCCCGTGGGGGAGCGGCGTGTGGATGGAGCTGTGCCCGGCCTGCGACGCCGACCGGCCCGCCGCCCGCGCGTTCATCCCCTGGCACCGTGACCGTGACCGCGACCGTGACCGCGACCCCGACTGCGACCGCGACCGCGACCCTGAGGATGCTGCCCCAGTTGTTCGAGGACCGGGAGGCCGAGGTCATGCATGCCCACGGCTGGGCCCGCGCGGAGCAGCCCGAGGCTCCAGAGTGCCCGCCGGCCCCCCGCCCTGCCGCGAGGCTGAGCGGCCGCCGACGAGGGAACAGGCACGGGACCGTCCACGTGGAATCGGGCGCGGCAGGGCACTCTCGGTGGTTCTGTAGCCTGGCGTCGTCGGTTTGCCGGGGGCGGGAGTTGACCGTGGGGAACGTGCTGTCCGTGGCCATCGGGGCCGGTATGGGGCTCATCGGGGCGGTGTTCGGTTCGTGGTTCACGGCGCGCCGTCAGGACCGCATGTGGCTTCGCGAACAGAAGCTCAAGGCCGGCGTCGGTTTCAACACTTCGGTAGCTGCGCTGTTCGACTACCTTCGGGGAACGCAGCTGGGCGACGACGGTGCCGGGGCCAACGAATTGGCGAACCGGATGCAGGAAGCACGGTCAGCCCTCTACCTCCTGTGCGCCGAGGACACCGTTGATCTCGCCGATGCTCTCGCCCGTCGGGTCTGGAGCACGCGGCCCACCGACGGCAGGGACGATCGCAGGGCCGAGAACCGGGAGACGTTGGACCTCCTGCGCCGCTTCACCCGCCAGCTCCGGCAAGAGATCGCCAGATCGTAGTCCCCGTGGGAGGCGATCGCATCGATCACCTCCCGGCCACCGGCCACCGGTCTTGCGCACCGTTTCGCTCTGTACGTGCCCTGCGCGCAGTGGGAAGTTGAGTGGGCCTGGTGGCCGCCGGGCAGGCCCTCGCCCCTAGGCCTCCCACTCGCCATAGACCCAAGGAGCGTCCGTGGCCTCGGACCACGACATGCTGTGGCATCGCTGCGCGCGCCTGGGCCGCGTTGTGCTGCCGCTGGTGGACCAGGAGCCATGGCGGCAGGATCGTCGTCACGAAAACCTGCGGGCCCGGGGCATCGACACGGCGGCGGGTGAGCGGCTGATCGAGGTCTTCGCGGCCCTGGCCGCCCACGCCATCGCGCTCGACGCTTCCGTGTCCGCCGCGCGGTTCGATGCTCTGCCCCTTGGGGACGTGGCCGACGCGGCGACCGGCAAGCAGGATTACGAGCTGCTCGCCGGACTCCCGGGGCACCTTCGCCGACGACCGTGACCAGCAGGCCGTCAACGTCTTCCGCCTGTACAGCTACAAGGGCGGGCACTACAGCCACCGGCTGTTGCTGCTGGGCAGGGAAGTGCACCATGCGCTGAACGTCCTCGCCGACCGCTCACCGACACCGTCTCCCACATGCGGTGACATCCTGCGCCGGGCAGCCGAGGCCGGCCTGCCGCAGTGATCACGGGGGTCAGACGAGCTACTGGCTGACCCACGGCCCCGGGGCCCCGGCGAGGCCCCGGGCTGCCGGTCACCGGCCGTCAACCGGAGAAGGCGCGGCCCGGCCTGTACGAGGGAACAGGCCTGAACCGTGCACGCGCTGCCGGTGTCACCGGTCAGACGAGCACAGCCCGGCACCGACACGACTCCACCAGCCGGCCCGTCCGCTCCTCGGGCTCCTCCAGCTTCGGCAGCTCGCGGTGGCGCTCGCCGGCGTGAACTCAACCCCTGATCTTCTGGAGGTCGGTCGGTGCGCAGGAGGCACAACGCCGCAGCGCGGTCGACGGCCGACCGGTCGTCTTCTGGCGGCCGGGGCTGCCAGTACTGCATACGGCTGCGCATCCGGCTGGGCCGTAGCGCCCGCTGATGGGGCTCCTTGAAAATCTCCAACCCCTGCTCGGGGTGCCATCAGACCTGCTCGACGGATCTCCCCACCCATTCCGGGCCTGTCCCGGGACGGGACACCCATAGCGAGGGACTGCCCGATAGCCCGTCAGCATCTGGGTGGTGTGTAGTTGCATATGCCGTAGCGGCATGTGGTGTCGTCGAGGGCACCACAGCACGAAAGGTTCTGTCTGCGATGTACCCCTCCGCCACGCCTCCCCGCGAGGTCAAGATCGGCGATGCCGCCGCCTTCGCCGGAACCACCCCGCGCGCCATTCGCCACTACCACCAGATCGGTCTGCTGCCGGAGCCCGAGCGAGGCGGAGACGGACGCCGCCGCTACGGCTACGACGACATGATCCGCCTGCTGTGGATCCGCAAGATGTCCGAGGCCGGCATCAGCCTGGACGACATGCGGGCCGCCTTCGACGAAGTCCGGGACATTGAGGACGTCCTGGGCCGGCTGGAGGAGACCCTGGCCGCCCAAGAGGCCGACATCAAGCGCCAGCGCGCCGCAGTCCAGCGCCTGCGGGACGTGGGCAGCCCACTGGGCTTGCTCTCCCCAATGGTCACGGACCGGCTCAGCCACCTGCCTCCCGGCGCACTACGCCCCACCGACCTGGACGCCCTGCTGGTCACGGAACGGATCTTCGGGCCGCTGGGAGCCGCAATTCAGGCCAGCGTGTTCATCACCCTGGCCACCCACCCCGGCCTACGGGCCGAGGCAGACCGCCTCGACGCGGCCGACGCCGCCCTCGACGACACCGTCGACCCCCACGACCCGCAGGTCGAGGAACTCGCCGCGCAGCACTGCGCCCACCACAAGGCCCTGCACCAGGCCATTGAAGCGGCCGGACTGGACGTGGCCGAGGAGAAGCTCTTCGAGATCTACGACGCAGAGGCGAGCGGCGAGGAGGAGGTCCAGATGAGTGCCTTCGAAGCGGTCACCAAGATGCCCTACGGCTTCTCCGCGGCCCGGACACGGTGCATGGAACTCACAGGACAGCTCCTTGCCGGGGACCTCTCCGCAGGCAGCTGATCGCTGGTGTGGCCGTGCGTGAGGATCCCGGATCGGCCACCGACACGAAGCCAGCGTCTCGACATCTCGACACGGCCCGCACACGTCACGAGCGAGGGACCCAAGCCGCCGACGACCCGGGCCACGCTCCTTTGAAACCCCCCACTTCGTTGAACACCAGAGCGAGTGCTGCGAGGAGCATCCCTGGCCGTTTTCACGAATCCCCATCACCGCCAGCTGCACTGGGGTCAACATCTGGCGTGACCCGGCAGGAGCGTCAGCGGTGAGAGCGGCCAACGACGGCAACGAGACCGTGCCCACCGTAGTCGTGGCGGGCCAACCACACACCAACCCCGATCCCGAGCGGGTGCGCGAACAGCTGCCCCCTTCCACTTGATCAGAAAGTGTGTCCCAGGGGAGGGGCGCCCGCAGACCCAGACGAGGTCACGGGCGGTCCAGGCGCTGTGGAGGGTGGGGCGGCCAGGGGCCGAGAGCAGGCAGGTCCTCCGCCGTCACCGGTGAGATCACGGGCATACGTCCGGCCAGCCAGGCCGCGAGGTCGCGCACGCCTGCGGTGACCACCGTGCCCGGCGGGCCGTAGCCGAGGGACCACTGGCGGCCTACATCCTCGGCATGAAGACGAGTGCCTGCCGGGAGGCGGACGAGGAGGAAGTCGATGGTGTGTGCGGCCAGGTCCTGGGGCCAGTCGTCGGGCCTTACGCCGAGTTCCAGATCGACCATGTGGATCCATGCCTCGCGCCAGCGTGCGAAGACGGTGGCGGCAAGGTCCGCGTTGCGGAACGTGACGGGTCGGCTCCAGTCCCTGTCGGTGGCGCGCGCCCAGGACGCCTCCAGCCTGGCCGTGTGCGCGGCGAGTTGGGCGCGGTGTTCGGCTGCGCTGCGGTCGGCCGTGGTCTCGATGATCGCGTTGCGCTCGTCGACCCCGCCGTCGTAGCCCGCTACGAGTTCACCGCGCAGGGCGTGTTCGGCGAGACGGGCGAACATTCTCGCGTTGTCGGTGAGATGCGCGAGGACGTGACCGCGTGACCAGCCCGGAAGAGCGGACGCTTCTGCGACCTGCTGGTCGCTCAGTCCGGCCACGAGCCTTTCCAGTGTCCGGTGGGCTTCGATCACAGCTGCGACAGGAGGTTGCATGACCCTGCGTCCTACAGGACGGGGGTCTGGTTGAGGTCTGCCGGGGCCTGGGCAGCGAGTTCCTCGAGTGGTTCACCGCTCAGCCGGCACACCCTCCACTCGTCGAGGAAGTCCACGCCGAGCGACTTGTAGAAGTCGATCGTCGGCTCGTTCCAGGCCAGGACCCACCACTCGAAGCGTTCGTAGCCCCTGTGCTGGCAGATCGCGGCCAGGGAGGCGAGCAGAGCCTTGCCGTGTCCTCCGCCTCGGGCGTGCGACCGTACGTAGAGGTCCTCCAGGTGCATGCCGCGCGTGCCGGTCCAGGTCGAGAAGCGGGGAAACCACAGGGCGAAGCCCACGGTCTGCCTCGTCTCGTCGTCCTCAGCGATCAGTGCGAAAGCAGCGGGATGTTCCCCGAACAGCGCGTCGCGGAGCTGCCCCTCGGTGGCTCGGGCTTGCTCAGCAGCCCGTTCGTACGCAGCGAGTTCACGGATCATCGCGCGGATCTCCGCGATGTCGTCCACAGTGGCGGCCCGGATCATGCCGGAGATCATCGGCCACCGTACCGAGCCGTGTCCATCCGATTCCGCGCCTCGTCCGCGGCGTGAACCCGACGTGGTCTTCCCTTCGACGGAGGGTCTGCAGAAGCACGTCCGCAGCGGGGTCGGCAAGAGTCTTGTGGCGCATCAGCACGCCGGTGATGCTGACTTCCGTCCTTGCGTTCGTCTGTGCGGCCTTCCTGATCGCCATGGTTCCAGGGCCCAGCACGGTCGTGATCCTGCGCCGAGCGGTGGCGAACGGCCGCAGGACCGGCATGACCACGGCCCCGGGTAACGAGTGTGGGGTGCTGCTATAGGGCGCGCCGCGGCCTTCAGCCTCTCCGGTGCGCCAGGTCTACGCTCTCCCCTTCGCCGGCGAGGGCATAACGGCCCGGCCGGTCTCGCCGCCAAACGACCGTGTGCGCCCAGCCGCTCCAAACCGTGAACCGGGGCGACGACCTCAACCTCAAGAGCGCCTCGAACAGGCCCGCCGCGCGCTCGCCTTCCGCACGGCCTACGGCAACCCACCCGAGGACTACCGACATCAAGCCCAGCACATCACCGAGTAGACGCATCGCCAAGTAGGTGTGTACTCGGTGCTAACGAAATCCATGATGCTGCCACATACCCTGAGATGCGCGTGGACAGAAGGGCCGATGGCGCTCTGAACACTGATCAATCGCGCGTCAAGTGCGGCAGTCGAAGAGTCAACCGGGGTCTGAGCCTCTTACGGCAGCGGACTTGGCAATGCTGAGCCCTAATCAAAAACGAACACGGAGAGGCAAATATGCGTAGGGCAATGGCGGGAATTGCTGCTTCGAGTATGGCGGTAGCGGCTTTTGCTGGGGTCGGCCTGGTGGGTGCTGCCGCGCCTGCCCAGGCAAGTGAGGGCGACTGCTTCGAATACGTCAAGCAGTACATGACCCGTTCAAGCGAGCATGCACGTGCCCGCACCGTTTGCGGGTTGGGTGAATCGATGACGTGGGAAAAGTGGTGTACTGGCGAGCTGGACAAGCTTCACGGGGTGAACAAATATATAGCCGAGTCTTCTTGCCAACTGGCGTGGCAAAAGAAGTAAGGCGCTCCTAAACAGGCCCCAGTGGCCTCTGGGGTCCTGCGCTTCCCAGGGGGGACTGGTCACCGGCTGGTCACCGGAGAAGGCCGCGGTCGAGCCTGTATGGGGAACAGGCCACTGACCCTCTGAGCGTTGCCAGTGTCGCTGCCCGACGGGCACAGCCCTGCAGCGACACGAACCCCTCCCGGCCGCCGCGTAGTTGGCCAGGGGAGCGGCCAAGACCCCAGGGCCTGCACGCACACCAGGGTGACGCCACTGCTCAGAGCCCACGGCATCGCACTGAGGTGCGTGCAGGCCCTGCAGCGCGGGCCGCTGGCTCCAGCCCTCGGGGCCGCCCAGTACACCCGGGGTCCTGCCCGCCGGTGTCACGCGGCCGCCGACTCCGGTCCGGGGCGGCGGCGCGACCTGGTGCTCTCACCAGTCGTCGGGCGCGCTGCCCACCCACGCAGCCGGTCGGCCCTCGCTGTCGCGGCCCCGGTGAGGGTCCTCCATCGAGGCCTCGTGGCCGTCGTCCAGGACGCAGATCCGCCCCCAGCGGCCGTGCTTGCCCGGACAGATCCCGGCAAGCCGGGCCGTGGCGCCGTCGCGCACAGCCTGGCCGCAGCGGTCCTGGAACGGCAGGAAGCGGGCACACAGTTCGATGCCGAGCTGCGTCTCGGCCGTCCTCGACCTGCGCCCTCGCCTCCCGCGCCTCGGGGTCGGCCAGCAGCGAGATGGCCCTCTCCGACTGCGCGAAGGCGCTGTTGCGAACGTGCCGCCGTACGGCCGCCTGCACGGACCGAGGTGATCGCCGTCGTCCTTGTCCACCCCGACACGGGCCACGCCGCTGCCTACCTCCACGTGCCACCAGCTCGGATATTCTGTCAAGGGCTGGCTGCGAAGCGACCGCGACGAGGCCCCCATCAGGAGATTGCGGGACAGCTGGCCGCTGCGGCGAAGGCGCCTGAGCATCGAGGTTCCCGATCCCGAACTACGCAGCATTCACTGCATGGTGCCAGGCGGAAGTACATGCAGCCCCAACTCGCGGTACACGGTTTCCGGGCGCCTGGATGACGCTCGCCAAGCCAGGTCCTCGAAGTAGCGCATGTGTTGCCGATGATGTTCTTGGCGCTCTAGGTAGACGTAGGGGGCCAGCAGATTCCACGCTCGCAGCAGGCTCCCGCCGTACGCGCCGATGATCAGGGATTCATCGACCAGGCCGTGCGCGACCAGTTTGCCGAGGTCGTTGTAGAACAGACCGACACGCTGGATGTACCGCCTGTTCTCCTCCGGGAGTTGCTGATACGCGACGGGCTGTGGGTGTTCGACTGCCAGCTGGTACAACACGTACTCGACTGCTTCGAGGTAGTCGTCGCCTCGTGTGTCCCGAAACCCCTCCAGGATCATCGCCAACACCGTTGACTTCCGGGATGACCTGAGCTGACTCCACGCCAACCACGCTGATGAGACCAGCGCGATCACTGAAATCAGCAACGTCACAAGGTTCAGGTTCATCGTCCCCCCTACTGCCAACGCACGGTGCCAGCACAATGCACCGCGCGACTATTGAAGGGCATACCCGCGTTGCTCAGCATGACGGACGCTCGGTGCCGCCCCGGCCTCCGCACACGACAGAGGCCGGCGCGGTCGCGGTGGTCCCTCATCACCGAAAGCAGCGAGAGGAGAGCGACGCCTGACTGTCGGCTCTTGGCTTGCGTACGGATCCCTCCCGCGCAAGAGTGCGGTTGACGTGCTGCTCGGGGCTCAGGGCGGCGGGACGGGGGACGGACAGGTGTGCAGGATGGATGTGGCCGCCAAGGATGCGGCGATCGCTCGGTTTCTCCACGAGTATCCGCAGCCAGCTGATGCCAGCCGTAGCCATCCTGCCCTCCACGGGTGTGAGGAGGTCCGCTGGTCCGAGTTTCCGGGATGTCCCGCCGCGATCCCGGTGCTTCTGCATGCCCTTCTCGATCAGGCCGTCGCGTCCGAGGCCCAACGGGTGCTCACCAACACCATGTTCGACAGCATCGCCGAGATGAACGCGGCCATGCCGGAAGTCCTGCCCTTTCTGCTTCGTCTCGCAGGCGACCCGCAGGCTCCTGAGCGATCCGGACTGCTGGATCGTCTGGTCACGGTCGCCGAGTTCTCCGAGCCGATCGAGGCCGACAACGAGGCCATGGTGCTGTGGTTCGGCAGCGACAGCGATCACCCCGAGCGTGAGCAGTGCAGGGCTGTGTTCGCGGAACACGCGAGCGTGGTGGCGATGCTCCCAGAAAGCCTGATCACCGCTGTCAGTCAGGCGAAGCTCCGGAAGGCCGCTGGACTCGTGTAAGGCTTCCGCGCTCCGGCCACCAGCGCGACCGAAGAGGCTGGGACGGGAAACGCCACGGCCTCGTCGAAGCGGCGGCCCTACTACAGGCAGTGGTGGAGCTGTCCGAGCATGCGGGTGAGGAAGTTTCTCTGGGCGGCTGCGTGCCGGTCTCCGTGCTTGTCGTGACGCATCCTGGCCCGCGGGCACAGCTGATCTCCTGCTCACCCCGCCGATGGCCGCGGGGCGTCCTACTGTGTGAGTGTCACCGCTCTCCTCCCCCCCAACCAGCAAGGAGAACCAGGTCGTGAACGTCGAGATCCCCCCGCAAGTGCGCGACACCGCCACTCACCTGGGGGCTGGCGTTGCGTACGCGCTGAAGGTCCTGGCTGGCCAGTTGGCTGACGAACCGGACATGGGCGAGCCGTCGGGGCTGCCCGGCATTCTCACCGTGACGGTCGACGGTGACGTCTTCGAGGACTGCCCTGCTCTGGCCATCGGCTACATTCGCGAACCTGACCGGATCGAAATCCGATACGTGAATCCGGCACTCTCCGCCGAACCCGTCGCGGACGACGAGGACCAAGACGAGCACGAGTACGTCGGGGCTGGGCAGTATCGGTTACCGCAGCAGATAACGCGCCAGGTACCGGCAGGAGTGCAAGACCATGCTGCAGGTCTACGAGGCGAGCCGATGACAGCGCGCTCGCCATCGCAGCCAGCACACTGCTCCTCGCGATCACTGCCGTGAGGCTATAGCTCAACTCATTCACGCTCCCGACCACTCTTCATCGCGCTGATCTTGGCAGCCCTAGGCACCTCGATCATGTCGCCCACCTAGCCGCAGCCCTGCACATTGTCCCGGCCTTCGCCGCCGAGTAGCTCCCCCCTGTTGGGCCTCCTCCCCGCGGCCTCCCCCTGCCGAAGCCCCGCGCCCGTCGGCCTCCTCCGTGACGCCTCCGGCGAACGGCTGCCCGTCAGCGTCTTCGGCTACAAGGTCGCGGGTGATACCACCGCCCCGGCCGGCGTCACCGAGAACTGTCGCGTCCTCGTCTCCGGCAGGCGGCTGTCCGCCATCGTCGGCACCGTCCGCCGCGAGGCCCTCGAACTCAGCGGCTCCCTGCCCGCCTACAACGACGCCTTCCTTCTCGACGTACGCCTGTCCGACGTACGGGCCCGGGAAGCCGCACTCGAGCGAGCCCTTGCCCCACTGGTCTCGGCCAGACGCCGCCGGAACGCGGCAAAGCTGCTGTAGGACCAGGAGACATCCGGACTGCTGTTGTCTTCCGTCGCCCGGGAAAGAACCGGCCCCATGTGCCCTCCCTGCTTGCCGAGGACACAGGATCGAGGGACGCCGGGCAGCGTCTGCAACTGAGATGATCTTGACGTGGTGGTGTGATCACGGCGTCGGAGCCGTCCTGGATAGCCCCGTTCTCCGGGCTGAGCCCGCGCGCCTTCCCTACAAGCAGGTCCGGGCCCGTGTCGAGCACGTCTTCGCCCGCATGAAGACGTGGAAGATCCTCCGCGACTGCCGCCTCAGAGGCGACGGCGTCCACCACGCCATGCTCGGCATCGCCCGGATGCACAACCTCGCCCTCGCCGGATAGATCAGCGGGACGTGCGGCGGCCATGTGCACCTGACGCGACCAAAAGATCATTTACGGGACAGCTCTTAGGCAGGGCTCTGGCGGAAGGGGCCCTTCCATCGCCGCCAGCCGTGCCCCTTTCTGTACGGGTGGTAGTGGATAGCGCCGGCCTAACACTCCAGCCGTAGATCGTGATCATGGATACGGAGGCTGCTCGCCGGTAGCCTGCCTGAGTGGCTGAGATCTGGGGCGAAGAGCAGTTGATCGCG
>NZ_JBHUQX010000109.1:0-22776 GCF_042674225.1 Streptomyces sp. NPDC056948 | reverse complement strand
CTGTCCCGTAACGACCGCGAGCTCCCGCCCACATGGCCGGGAGCTCGCTGGACGAGGTCCGCTCAGCCGGACCCCACGAAGAGCACGAGCAGCAGCCACACCACCGGAGCCGTGGGCAGCAGCGAATCCAGCCGGTCCATGATGCCGCCGTGACCGGGCAACAGCGTGCCCATGTCCTTGATACCGAGGTCCCGCTTGATCATGGACTCGCCGAGGTCGCCGAGCGTGGCGGTGACAGCGACCGCGAGGCCGAGCACCAGTCCCTGCCACCAGGCGCCGTCGTCGATGAGGAACTCCATGCACAGCGCCCCCGCGACCATGGCGAAGGAGACCGCGCCGAGCAGACCCTCACGGGTCTTGCCGGGGCTGATGCGCGGGGCGAGCTTGTTCCGGCCGAAGCGCCAGCCGACGGCGTAGGCACCGGTGTCGCTGACGACCGTGAGCAGCAGGAAGGTGAGCACCCGCTGCGGCCCGTCGTCCGCGGTCAGCATCATCGCGACGAAGGTCGCCAGGAACGGCACGTAGAACGCCGCGAAGACGCCCGCCGTGACGTCCCTGAGGTAGCCCTCGGGCGGTTCCGTCATGCGCCAGACGAGCACGGCCAGTGCGGTGAGCGCCATGGCGACCCAGGCGCCCTCGGCGCCCCGGACGTACCCGGCGACGACCATCGCGGCACCGCCGAGCGCGAGCGGAACGAGCGGCGCCCGGATGCCCTTGCGTTCGTCCAGCCGCTTGGTCAGCTCCCACAGGCCGACCACGACGGCGACCGCGACGACGCCCACGAACACGGCCTTGACGACGAACAGCGACGCGACGATCACCGCACCGAGCCCGACCCCGACCCCTATCGCGGCACTCAGGTCGCGACCCGCGCTCTTCTTCGGCGGCTTGGGTGCCGGCTGCGAGGCGTCGGGCATGGGTTCCGGATTCGTCGCGTTTCGGACCGGGGGGCCGCTCAGCCGAGCAGCCCTCCGGTCGTCATCCTGGTTTTCACCGTGGTCGGCTACGTCGGGCACCATGGGCATGGGGCGAGTCTGAGGCGCTTCATACGCATCGTATGCGGGACCCGCCGGGGCGGCCCCCTGGACGTGCCCATGGCCAGAGCTCTGGACATGGCCATGGCTCTGTACGTGCCCGTGACCATGCCCTTGGTCGGTGGGCCCCCAGTACCCGGCCTGTGGCGGCGCCCCCCAGGAAGAGTCGTTCATCAGACCTCGAGCAGTTCCGCTTCCTTGTGCTTCAGGAGCTCGTCCACCTGCGTGACGTACTTCGCGGTGGTGTCGTCGAGCTCCTTCTCCGCACGGCGGCCCTCGTCCTCGCCGACCTCGCCGTCCTTGATCAGCTTGTCGATGGCCTCCTTGGCCTTGCGGCGCACGGAGCGAATGGAGATCTTCGCGTCCTCGCCCTTGCTCTTGGCGACCTTGATGTACTCGCGGCGGCGCTCCTCGGTCAGCTCGGGGAACACCACCCGGATGATGTTGCCGTCGTTGCTCGGGTTGACGCCCAGGTCGGAGTCGCGGATCGCCTGCTCGATGTTGCGCAGGGCCGTCTTGTCGAACGGGGTCACTACCGCCATGCGCGGCTCCGGCACGGAGAACGAAGCCAGCTGGTTGATCGGCGTCGGCGCGCCGTAGTAGTCGGCCACGATCTTGTTGAACATCGCCGGGTGCGCACGGCCGGTGCGGATCGCGGCGAAGTCCTCCTTGGCGACCACGACGGCCTTCTCCATCTTCTCCTCGGCCTCGAGGAGGGTCTCTTCGATCACCACTTGCTCCTGCGTGTCTTGAGTAGGCCCGGCTGCGGTTCCATGTGGGGCGGCGGCCGGCTGCGTCGCGTCTTCTTCCTGCACGGTTCCCGACCGGCAGGACATTGTCCATCCCCCGGCCCGGCTCCGTCCCGTCCGTCCCCCGGACGGGGTGGTGCGGGTCGGTCCTCAGTCCCGGCCGGCCGCGTCCCCGACGAGCGTGCCGATCTTCTCACCCTTGACGGCGCGCCCGATGTTGCCCTCCGCCAGCATCTCGAAGACCACGATCGGGAGCTTGTTGTCGCGGCACAGCGTGACGGCCGTGGCGTCGGCGACCTTCAGGTCGCGCGTGATGACCTCGCCGTAGCCGAGGTGGTCGAACTTGACCGCGTCCGGGTTGGTCTTCGGGTCGGAGTCGTAGACCCCGTCCACGCCGTTCTTGCCCATCAGCAGCGCCTCGGCGTCGATCTCCAGGGCGCGCTGTGCGGCGGTGGTGTCGGTGGAGAAGTACGGCATGCCCATACCGGCGCCGAAGATCACCACACGGCCCTTCTCCAGGTGCCGTACGGCACGCAGCGGGATGTACGGCTCGGCGACCTGCCCCATGGTGATGGCGGTCTGCACACGGCAGTCCACGCCCACCTTCTCCAGGAAGTCCTGGAGGGCGAGGCAGTTCATGACGGTGCCGAGCATGCCCATGTAGTCGGAGCGCGCCCGGTCCATGCCGCGCTGCTGGAGTTCGGCACCGCGGAAGAAGTTGCCGCCGCCGATGACGACCGCGACCTGCGCGCCGTCACGCACGACGGCCGCGATCTCGCGGGCGATCTTGTGCACCACGTCGGGGTCGACGCCCAGGCCCCCGCCACCGGAGAAGGCCTCTCCGGACAGCTTCAGCAGAAACCGGCCGCGCACTTTGCCGTCGTCGCTCTTCTGGGGCTTGGTGGTCATGGGGGATTCCGCCTCTTTCACGTGTTGCACATACCAAGAAGGCCATTGCCGGTGGGGCGTGTTTCGCATCCCATACGGCAATGGCCTCCTTGTCAGATCTGCTGTCGTCCGCCACCCATGTGACGGCGTACACGGACGACTGCTGCCGACCTTATAGGGGTCGGGCGTCGATCGCGGTACGGACTCAGATGCCGACCTTGATGCGCGAGAAGCGCTTCAGGGTGACACCGGCCTCGTCCAGGATCTTCTGAACGGACTTCTTGTTGTCCAGCGCGTAGGGCTGGCCGAGCAGCGTGGCGTCCTTGAAGAAGCCGTTGAGGCGACCCTCGACGATCTTCGGCAGGGCGGCCTCGGGCTTGCCCTCGGCGCGGGTGGTCTCCTCGGCGACGCGGCGCTCGGACTCGACGACCTCGGCCGGCACGTCCTCCTTGGAGAGGTACTTCGGCGCGAAGGCGGCGATGTGCTGGGCGACGCCCTTGGCGATCTCGGCGTTCGGCTTGTCCAGCTCGACGAGGACACCGATCTGCGGGGGCAGGTCGGGCATCGTGCGGTGCATGTACGCCGTCACGTAGCCGTCGGCGAACTGCGCGAAGCGGTCCAGGACGATCTTCTCGCCCAGGTTGGCGTTGGCCTCGTCCACGAACGCCTGGACGGTCTTGCCGGCCTCGATCTCGGAGGCGAGCAGGGCCTCGAGGTCGGCCGGGGAGGTCTTGGTGATGTGCTCGGCGATGGTGTTGGCCACGGCCTGGAACTTGTCACCCTTGGCGACGAAGTCCGTCTCGCACTTCAGCTCGACGATGACACCGGAGGAGTTGTCGTCGGCGATGATCGAGACCACGGCACCGTTCTCGGCGGAACGGCCCTCGCGCTTGGCGACGCCCTTCTGGCCCTTGATGCGGAGCGCCTCGACGGCCTTCTCGACGCTGCCCTCGGCCTCGTCCAGCGCCTTCTTGCAGTCCATCATGCCGGCGCCCGTGAGCTCACGGAGCTTCTTGACGTCGGCGGCGGTGTAGTTCGCCATGAGTCTGTGAATCTTTCTCGAAGTCTGGAAGATCGAAGATCTGCGGATGCGCCCTCCATGGAGCCGGAGGGCGCTGACTTTCCGCTGACCTACGGGTGAACGGCGGGAGCGGACTTCACCGCGCCGAAGGCGCTATGGATGGAGTGCCGCTCCCGCCGTCACCTCGGACTGACGGGTCAGGCCTGCTCGGCCTCGGCGGCCTTCTCGTCCTCGGCCGGCTTCTCGGCCTCGGCGGCGGGGGCGACCTCGGCCTCAGCGGCCGGAGCGGCCTCGGCGGCCGGAGCAGCCTCAGCCTCAGCGGCCGGAGCGGCCTCGGCGGCCGGAGCAGCCTCAGCCTCGGCAGCCGGAGCGGCCTCAGCGGCGGGGGCAGCCTCGTCGGCCTTCTTCTCGCCCTCGAGCAGGTCGCGCTCCCACGCGGCCAGCGGCTCGCCCGCGGCCTTGTCGCCCTTGTCGCCGGTGGCGACGCCGGAACGGGAGATGAGGCCCTCGGCGACGGCGTCGGCGATGACGCGGGTGAGCAGGGTGACGGAGCGGATCGCGTCGTCGTTGCCCGGGATCTTGTAGTCGACCTCGTCGGGGTCGCAGTTGGTGTCGAGGATCGCGACGACCGGGATGTTCAGCTTCCGGGCCTCACCAACGGCGATGTGCTCCTTCTTGGTGTCCACGATCCAGACGGCGCTGGGCACCTTCTGCATCTCGCGGATACCACCGAGGGTCTTCTCCAGCTTGGCCTTCTCGCGCGAGAGCACGAGAAGCTCCTTCTTGGTCAGACCGGACGCGGCGACGTCCTCGAAGTCGATCTGCTCGAGCTCCTTGAGGCGCTGCAGACGCTTGTAGACGGTCGAGAAGTTGGTGAGCATGCCGCCCAGCCAGCGCTGGTTGACGAAGGGCATGCCGACGCGGGTGGCCTGCTCGGCGATGGCCTCCTGCGCCTGCTTCTTCGTGCCGACGAACATGACCGTGCCGCCGTGGGCGACGGTCTCCTTGACGAACTCGAAGGCGCGGTCGATGTACGACAGCGACTGGAGCAGGTCGATGATGTAGATGCCGTTGCGCTCCGTGAAGATGAAGCGCTTCATCTTCGGGTTCCAACGACGGGTCTGGTGACCGAAGTGGACGCCGCTCTCCAGCAGCTCCCGCATCGTGACGACGGCCATGGCCGCATCTCCTTGATTTTCTCGGTTGTGCCGCGGATGCCGGACGGCTTCCGCGCCTGACGCCCACTGCGCGCCGTTCCACGAGGGACCGAGGGGCGCTGATACAGCCCGTTGCCGGGGTGCGTATCGGGGCGTGCGAAGTCGACCCGGTGACCCGGGTCGCCACCAGAAGTGTACGGGACCCGCGGGGTACCGGGTGACGCCGTTGTCCACAACCGAACAACGGTCCACAGCCACGCACGGTGACCGGCGGGGGTACGGGACGCTCTGCGCATGCGAGCGAAGCGATGTGTGCGTGTGTGTACGCGGCTGATCCTGCTGCTGGTTCTGACGTCGGCCGTCCTGCTGTCCCCGCCGCCGCGGCTGTTCGCGGCGCCGCCCGCCCCGGACGCCACGGTTCCGGCGGTGGGGCGCGCGTGGCCCGTCGGGTTACGCCCGCAGGTCCTGCGCGGCTGGGAACCCCCGGCGACGGCGTACGGCCCGGGCCACCGGGGCGTGGACCTGGCGGCAGCGCCGGGAACGCCGGTACGGGCGGTGGCCGGAGGCCGGGTGTCCTTCGCGGGCCGGGTGGCCGGCAAGGGGGTCGTCTCGGTGGAACTCTCGGGGACCGGCGATTCACCCTTGCGCACGACATACGAACCGGTGACGGCGACGGTGGAGGAGGGCGAGGAGGTGGCATCCGGCGAGGTGATCGGCACGGTGGACTCGGCGGGCTCCCACTGCACGGCCACGTGCGTGCACTGGGGCCTGCGCAGAGGCGAGACCTATCTGAACCCGCTGTCGCTCCTGCCCCCGTGGCTGCTGCACAGGGGCCCTTCGAGGCTGCTGCCGGTCTACTGACTCAGCTGCGGGCACGCGTGCCGCTGGGGGCGGCACGGGTGGGCGGTGGGGGTCCCCCCACTCGAGCGAAGCCGAGAGTGGGGGAGGCACCCCGCTACGCCGGGTTGCCCACCCGCCCGGCCTCAGCCCTCACGCACCTCAGCCCCGCACACCCCGCAGCGCCATGGAGACAGCCGCATCCGTGATCGCCCCGGGCTCTTCCGCGGCCCCCAGCTCGATCCGCCGCACGGCCGCGTCCACGACCCCCTGCAACAGCATCGCCGCCAGCCGAGGCTGCTCATGCCCCATCTCGGCCAGCGCCTCGACGATCATCGCGACCAGCCCACCGTGCGCCGCCCGGATCTTCTCCCGGGCTCCGGCATCGAGTTCACTCGCGGAGATCGCGACCACGGCCCGGTGCCGCCGGTCCCCGACCAGCTCCAGCTGCTGGCGCACATACGCCTCGACTCTGGCCTCGGCCGTCTCCGCCCGCTCCATCGCCGCCGACACGTCCGCCGCCCAGACAGGGAAGTCGACCTCGCACAGCTCCTCGACCACGGCCGCCCGTGACCGGAAGTACTCGTAGACCGACGAGCGCGCGAGGCCCGTCCGCTCGGCGAGGGCCGGGAAGGTCAGCGCCTCCGTACCGCCCTCGGACAACAAGGAACGAGCCGCGTCCAGCAGGGCGGCTCGCTGCATCGACCGGTGCTCGGCCACGGAGGCCGCTCGAATCCTTGGCACGTCAACACTCTACGGACGCGACGCGCCCGACGGGAGTGGCTCACGCCGATCCATCGGCGTCCGCCCAGGTCAGCGGCCGAAGCTCGCCAGCTTCGCTCTGAGCTGCAGCACGGACTTGGTGTGGATCTGGCTGACCCGGCTCTCGGTCACGCCCAGCACGTTCCCGATCTCGGCCAGGGTGAGTCCCTCGTAGTAGTACAGCGTGACCACGGTCTTCTCCCGCTCGGGCAGCGTGTTGATCGCCCGGGCCAGGAACCTCCGCAGCTCCCGGTCCTCGGCGACCTCCACGGGGTTGTCGGCGGCGGTGTCCTCCAGCGTGTCCATCACGCTCAGCCCGTCGCCGCCCTCGCCCCCGCCATGCAGCAGCTCCTCCAGGGCCACCACGTTGGCCAGCGACAACTGACTGAATACCGCGTGGAGTTCCTCCACCGCGATGCCCAGCTCGCCGGCCACCTCGCCCTCCGTCGGCGTCCGCCGCAGCCGCGCCTCCAGCGTGGCGTACGCCCGCTCCACGTTGCGCGCCTTCTGCCGCACCGAGCGGGGGATCCAGTCGAGCGCCCGCAGCTCGTCGATCATCGCGCCCCGGATCCGGGTGATCGCGTACGTCTCGAACTTGATCTCCCGGTCGATGTCGAACTTCTCGATCGCGTCGATCAGCCCGAACACCCCGGACGAGACGAAGTCCGCCTGCTCCACGTTGGACGGCAGGCCCACGCTGACCCGTCCCGCGACGTACTTCACGAGCGGCGAGTAGTGCAGGATCAGCTGCTCCCGCAGCCGCTCGTCCCCCGTCGCCTTGTACGACCGCCACAGCTCGTCGAGCGTCGAGGGAGCGGGCGGCCGTACGCTGCCACCGTCACGGGCGGCTGGGGGGATCGCCGCCCGGTCGGACCCGGAGGTGTGCTGGGGCATTCGTCGCCTTGTGCCGTTCTGCTGCGGAGTGGTACTGCCGGGGTGAGCTGTCTGTCTGATGTCGAGTTGCCTGTCCGTGTCGGGATCCTCGTGAGCGTAGCGTGACTGCGGCGTCGCGGTGTGCGAAGGAGGGAGGCCAAGGCGGACGCGGATACGTTCCGGAGACGTCCCGGCGGATCGCCGCGGTCGCTCAGTGTGATCACCGGAGGACCCCAACTGGGCGCATTTCCAAGGGATGTCGAGGTTCCCCCGGACGGCCGAACACGCGCGGTCAGCACGGTCCTGGACCACCACGGACCGACATCACCGCCTGGCGTGTCAACTTCCAGCCATCGCCGTGTCGTTCGACGTAACCGAGTGCCCGGAGTTCGTACAGTCTCGCGATCGCGTCCTCCTGTGCGGTCTGTGCGCGGCGCGCGATCTCGTCCGGCCCGGCGGCCCGGCCACCCGGCAGGGCGGCGAGCACCTGCCGGGCGGCGGGTTCCAGCAGATCCCGGGGCAGGACGGGGCCGCGCCGGTCGGGAGCCAGTTGCCCGATGTCGCCGACCAGTTCGACGACGTCCGCGGCATCCGTGACCAGGGCCGCCTCGCCGCGCAGCAGTTCGTGCACTCCGGCCGACAGTCCGCTGGTGGCCGGGCCCGGTACTCCCATCGTGTGACGGCCGAGGCGCTGCGCCGCCCGCGCCGTGACCAGGGAGCCGCTGCGGTGGGCGGCCTCGACGACCACGGTGCCGCGGGTGAGCGCCGCAATCACCCGGTTCCGCAGGATGAACCGGCTCGGTGTCGGGTGATCGCCGGGCGGCAACTCGCCGACGACCAGCCCCTGTTCGGCGATTCTGCTGATCAGCTGGGTGTGTCCGCGCGGGTAGGGGCGGTCGACGCCGCAGGCGAGGACGGCGACGGTGGCGCCGCCTGCGCCGAGGGCGCCGCGGTGGGCGGCGCCGTCGACTCCGTAGGCTCCGCCGGACACCACGACCCAGCCCTGCTCGGCGAGGCCGGCGGCGAGGGTGGCCGCCATGTGCGCCCCGTACTCGGTGCAGGCCCGGGCGCCGACGACGGCCACGGACTTCAGCGCCCACATCCGCAGGCCGGCCCGCCCCCGCACCCACAGCCCGAGGGGCCGGGTATCCCCGAGATCGTCGAGCTGCCCGGGCCACTCCGGGTGCCCGGGGCACACGAACCGCACCCCGGCCTCCCGGGCGACGGCGAGGTCCTCGCGGGGCCGTGCCGTCCCGGCCCTGGCCAGCAGGCCCGTCCACCGCTTGCCGCTGACCCCGGGCAGGGGCTGCCCGCCCTCCCTCAGCCGCCGCACCACTTCCCCGGCGCCGAACTCCCGCACCCACCGCCCACCGGCCTCGTCACCGGGCTCGAGGACCCGGGTGAGAAACACCCGGGCGAGCAGGTCGTCGTCCGGTTCGCCGGCGACGCTCACGTCAGTGCTCCGATCGCCATCGGGACGCCCCGCGGCACACCGGTACGGAGCTGGAGCGCGAGGGCGACGTCCGTCGCGTCGGGCCGGTCGTGGCCGACGAGATCGGCGACGGTCCAGGCCACCCGCAGGACGCGGTCCAGTCCGCGGGCGGTCAGGACACCCCGCTCCAGGTTCCGCTCGGCCTCGTCCATCGCGCCGGGCACCGCGTACCAGCGGCTGCGCAGCTCGCGGCCGGGTACCTCGCTGTTGCTGCGCCAGGGAGTGCCGGCGAGGCGCTCCGAGGCCCGTTCCCGGGCCGCCCGCACCCGGTCGGCGACCGTCGCCGTGGACTCGCCCCGCGCGCCGCAGGCGGTGAGCTCGGTGCGGGTGACGCGGTCCACCTCGACGCGCAGGTCGACCCGGTCGAGCAGTGGGCCGGAGAGCCTGGCCTGGTAGCGGCGGATCGCCGAGGGCGGGCATTCGCACAGGTCGTCCCGCTGCGAGAACCGGCCGCACGGGCAGGGGTTGGCCGCGAGCACCATGAGGAACTTCGCAGGGAAGCGCACGACTCCCGCACTGCGCGCGATCACGACATGCCCCGCCTCCAGCGGCTGGCGCAGGGCGTCCAGGGCCCGGCTGTTGAACTCGGGCGTCTCGTCCAGGAAGAGGACACCCCGGTGGGACAGCGACACCGCGCCGGGCCGCGCGATGCCCGGGCCGCCGCCGACGAGTGCCTGCATCGTGGCCGAGTGGTGCGGGGCGCAGTAGGGGGCGATGTCGATCAACGGCTTGCCCGGGGGCAGCAGGCCCGCCACCGAGTGGACCGCGGTGACCTCCAGCGACTCCTGCCGGCCGAGCGGGGGCAGGATGGTCGGGAGCCGCTCAGCGAGCATCGTCTTGCCCGCGCCGGGAGGCCCTTCGAGGAAGAGGTGGTGCCCGCCCGCCGCGGCCACCTCCACCGCCGTGCGTGCCGAGGTCTGCCCGACGACGTCCGCGAGGTCGTGACCGTGGTCGTGCTGGGCGGCTCCGACGCTGTGCATGCCCGTGGCCGCTCCTGTACCGGGCATGCGCAGGCCGGCGAGGAGCGGGTCCGGGCGACCCTGTTCGTCCGGCTCCTCATCGGGCACGGGTTCGTCGGCCAGGATGGCGATCAGCTGCCGCAGGCTCCTGACGCCAAGCACCGACACCCCGGGCACCAGGGACGCCTCGGCGGCGGCGCACTCCGGCACCACCACCTGCTCATACCCCGCGTCCGCCGCCGCGAGCACCGCCGGCAGCACCCCGCGGACCGGCCGCACCCGCCCGTCCAGCCCCAGTTCCCCGATCATCACGATGTCGGAGAGGACCCGGGGGTCGATGCGCTCCGCCGCGCCGAGGACCGCCGCGGCGACGGCCAGGTCGAAGCCCGAGTTAATGCGGTACTAGAAACGGCGCGGACGGTCTTCTATGCACCCGGCCAGTTCTGATTCCAGTCACGCACGAAGCGGCACATCTGCTCCTTGATGTCGGAGGCAACGTGCGGTGGGACGTGTCTTCTGGAGGCGACCCATACAAGGACACCCTCCTGCTCGACCCCGATGATCGCTCTGTCGCCAGGGAGGGCGTCGCGCATCTCGAGTCGGAACTCCTGAGGTTCAGAATTCCCTCTGTGGGGCACTTGCTGGTCAGTCGACTCTTTGTCGCGCGGGTTGGTGATCTCCCCGTCCGCCATCGCACTGCCTCCCCAGGTACAGCCGCACACCGCACATTCGTTCTAGTGTTCGAATGCGTGTACGGAGTGATCCGTTTGCGCCCCCCAGGCGGATCATTGACTGTGCCATACAGAGCAGGCTGTGACCAGAGTGAACCAAAGGGTAACGGGAAGTCGTACTAATCGTCCGGTTTTCCGTCACGCTGGGTACGCCTACGGGCAAAGATCTCCGCAATTTCCGCGAGCTCCCGACGGTCCTCCTCGGACATCTCCTCGGCGCGAGCCACGATGATGCGGGTCGTCATGTCGTCGCTCCACACCACCGAGGAGTCACCGGCAGGGTCATAGCCGAGGAACTGCCTCGCCGCCGCCGCCTTCAGCACGCCCTCCGGAAGCCGGTAGCCGATCGACAGGGCCTTAATGAGGTCTTCCTTCGGCGTGTCCACCGACTGCCCGCGCTCGACCTTGGACAGCCAACCGAACTTCGCCTGCTCCCCGCTTACCGGGTCGAGGCACAGCGCCTCCATCTTGCGCAGGCTGAGGCCTAGCTCTTGCCGGCGCCGCCGGAGTAGGTCGGTGAAGTCGGTCCGCTGCTCGGTCATGGCGTGCATTGTGCCCCTTCGCTCCCCTGCGTGACGCCAGATGCCTACGCTACGTCGTTCGATTACTGAGCAAATGCCAGGTCAGCGGGCACAACCATTCGCCCCCCAGCACAAAGTGTCTACGTAGACACCCCATGAACGCCATCCCCTCAGGGGGTGATGACGCGATTTGATAGGCCTGTGTGTTTGCGTAGACAGTCCGTCTACCGCCGTGTACTGTCGTTCTTGTTCACGCAAACGCACACTGCGTCTACGGAGGTGAAACATGCGTCCCCAGCACAACCCGATGCAGCTGGTAACCCCTGACCTCCTGGTCTTGCTCATGAAGCGCACCGGCGACGGGCGGGGAGTCAGCGTCCGCGACCTCGCCGAAGCAGCCGGCTGCCACCCCAGCAAGATCGACCACCTGCGCAACGGCAGGCGCCAGACGGCAACTCAGCTTGAAGCAGAGGCAATTGCCAAACGGCTGGGAGTCGACCTCATGGTCCTGTGGGAGCACACCGGCCGCACGGTTCCAGCCCCGCCCTGCGAGCCCGCCCACATGGCGGCGGTGCCCGCGTAATGGCGGCGGCACCACGGTTCTCCCTCGCGGAAGCGGAGCGTCTGCTCGGCCCGGCCGTCGTCGAGACGGTTCGCCGGCAGGTGGATGCCGCTCCCCCTCTTCGCCCGGAGCAGCGCGAGCAGGTTCGAGCGGTCTTCGCCTCGGCCCGCGCCATGCGACCGGTGAGGCCGGCGGCCGACGCCGCCTGATCCACCTCTGACACGCCGAAGGGCCGCCCGCTTGTCCGGCTCGGCGACCCCACGACTCGGCGACCGCATCAACTCGAAAGAAGGTCACCTTGACCACATCATTCCAGACCAGCAGCAGGGTTCTCCCGCTGCACCGGTCGCCGCAGGCGCGACCGACGACCCTGACGGCCGCGTTCCGCAGCGCGGCCCGGCTGATCGTGGCGAACGGCCACCACCAGGGCGACTACTGCCCGGATCCCTTCGACCGGGTGTCGAGGACTCCGCACGCGTCGCGTCCGCTGTCGATCGTCGCCGCGCTGCGGTGCGTGGTGTCGGGGAGCCCGCACCGTACGACGGAGTTGTCGGAGGCCGCGGTGAAGGTGCTGGCGCACCGGCTGCGGGTGGACGGCGAACCGCCGGTCAACGGCGAGCCGTTCACGCTGGAGTGCCACGTCGCCGAGTGGGGCGACGTCGCGGGCCGGACGGTTGAGTCGGTCGTGGCGGTGCTGGAGGCGGCTGCGGACGCGAACGAGGTGGCCGCATGAGCGCCCCGCTGGTGGTGAACACCAAGGACGGCGTGTGCTGGACGCGGCGCTCGGTGACCTCGGGCGGGCTGGCGCTGTATGCGCCGGAGGGCGTGTGTTCGTGCCCGGTGTTCGTGATGGCGACGCTGGCGGAGTTGGCGGAGCACGGGATTGTCGGGTCGGCGGATGTGCTGCCGGTGCCGGTGGGCCCGGTGCCGTACCCGGCTGCCCTGCCGTGGGCCCGGCTGATGGACGACGAGGATCTGGCGGACTTCCTCGACGAGTTGGCCGCGTCGGCGATCACGCACGCGAGCAATGAGGTGGCGCTGGCTGAGGTCGAGGCAACGTGCGGCCGGTGGCGGCTGATCGCTGAGGCCCAGCACGCGCACAACACCGCGCCCGGCCCGGACGCCGAGGCGGACGGGATCACGCGGCGGTTCGCGCCGACGCAGGCCCTCCGCGAGGACAAGCCCGAGGCGGGTGGGCGCGACGGCTGGTGCACCGGCTGCATCACGGACCACGACCCCAACGAGTGCGGCTACCGGCCCGGGGCGGGTGACCGTTGATGGCCATCTCCCAGTGGCAGCCCGCCGTGGTGCGCCTGCCCAATATCACCACCACCGGCATCGCTCACGGGTACGTGCGCTGGCCGGAGGGGCGCCCGCCGATCCCGTTCGGCTGCCGCTGGTGCGGCACCCAGCAGGGCCACCACGGGCGTAGCTACATGCGCGGCCGGGGCATGCACGGTTGGGAGCAGCCGACGCAGGCGCAGATCAAGGCCCGCATGCTCGCCCGCCGAGCTGCCCGGAAGGCCGTGTGCCGGTGCCCGCTGGACGACGAGTGGCGCCTGTTCGCCCCGGTCTTCGACCCGTACATGTGCGAGGCGCCCGACTGCCACGGCTACACCTCCGAGATGAACCCGTTCGGCGGCGGGGGTGCGGTCCAGCGCTCGATCCACGGACCGGGCATCGAGATCTCTCGTGTCTGCGGGTGTGGCTTCCGCACCACCGTCTGGCACGTGGACGACGGGTCGGCCGAGGAGGAACTCCACGGCCACGTCAGCCGAGTTCACGGCGGTGCGGTCCCGGCCGCCGAGGCGGGTGGTGTGTGATGCACGCCGCCACCCTCCCCGACTGGGCCGCCGCGATCAGCTTCGGCATCGCAGGCTACGCCGTCCTCAGCGTCCCGTACTTCCTCCTCGTCGACGCCGACCCCAGCGACTTCGACCCGCGCCCGGCCGTACGCCGCGCGATCGAGTCCGGCCGCCTCGACCCCGCCCTGATCGCCGTGGTGAACACCCGCCACGCCGCGCACGAGGCCGCCGACCGCGTCCGCAACGCCCCGCGTCACGCCGCGATCAGCACGGCCGCGCTCCTCATGCTCCTCACCGCTCCCGCCCCGGAGGCAACCCGATGACCACCAACACGGCCGTCTTCCAGGACGGCGCCCTCTACTTCGACCAGCACGGCGACATCTGGCGCGCCACCAGCGGCGGCACCGAGCTGACGCACGTCAAGCGCCGCGACGAGATGGCTACCCCGAACCCGGCCATGAACCCGTGGTCCGAGAGCGCCGAGAAGATCGAAGCCGGGTTCGGCCCGATGGAGTTCCTCGTCGAGGCGCTCCAGCCCGCGCAGGAGGCCATGTTCCTCTTCGCGCTGGCGGGCAAGGACGCGGCGGACGCGAACGTGGTGCACCGGGCGCTGGGGCTGCTCGACGCGGTGCGGACGGAGGCCGCCCGATGAACCGCATCCGCCTGGTCCTCCACCGACTTTTCCGCCGCCCCACGATCACCGGCCCGTACCGCCTGTACGTCCGCAGCATCCCCGCCGGCGCGGTGCTCGACGTCGAGCACTACCTGACCGCTGTCCTGGAGACGCTCACCGACAACCCCGACCTCCTCGACCTCCTCTTGGAGATGGCCGAGGACCGTGGGCAGGCCCGCGAGCACGACGGGTGGGAGCCGGAGCAGCTGATCGTCGAGAAGCTCACGCTCGCGCTGGGCTACGAACTGCCGCTGTACGGCCCGGCGGTAGCCGGGTTGGCGGATCGGCTGCGCGCGGTTGTTCCGGCTCCGGCGGTCGTGATCCCGGTTCAGCGCGAGGGTGGTGCTGCCGCGTGAGCACCACCGCCGAGAAGTACCCGGGCGAGCTGGAGATGTTCCGCGGGCTCGTCCGCACCCTCCGGACCGTCGTCCGCGAGAACAACACCTTCGACGAGGTGCGGCGCCTGCTCTGGGAGCACGCCACCGACGAGGCCGCCGCGCACGCCGAAGCCCGGGAGAAGAGCAGCCCCGACGGGGCCGACGCCACTCCCGAGGAAACCTCCATCCGCGAAGCCCGCCTCGCGCAGCTCCTCGACACCATCCGCACCCACCGCGGGGCGTGGACGCCCAGCCGCGTGCAGGAACTCCGCAGGTTCACCGGCGGCCCGACGCAGCGCAACACCGCCCGCCGGCACCTCGCCGAGCTGCACCGCCGGGGCCACCTCAACCAGCACGGGCCGGAAGACGGCCGCTTCTACACCCTCAAGCTCAGGAAGGACAGCCGCTCATGACCGGGCCGGACCACTACCGCAAGGCAGAGGAACTCCTCGGCCAGGCGGCCACCGACGAAGCCGCCTGTCACTACGAGAGCGCCACGGCCCGCGTCCACGAGGCGCAGGTGCACGCGACGCTCGCCCTCACGGCCGCCACCGCCATGCAGGCCGCCGTGGACGGCTCCGAGCCCGGCATGGGCTCGGCCGAGTTCCACAAGTGGTACCAGGCCGCAGGCGTGAAGCCGCAGCCGAAGGGCGGTACCGCCTGATGCCGACGAGCACGCCGGTCGGGGCTTCGGCCCCGGCCGCCGGCCGCAGGGTCACACCCACCGGCCGGCTCATCCTCGACCACACCGCACCGCGCGACGTCTGGCTCGACGCCCGACGCCAGGGGCTCGGCTCCAGCGACGTCGCCAAGGTCCTGAACCTCACCGGGTTCGGCACGCCGCAGCAGGTGTTCCACGACAAGCTCGGCCACCTCCCGCACGATGACGACTTCAGCGAGCCAGCCCACTTCGGCATCCTCTTCGAGGACCCGCTGGCCCGTGACTGGGCCCGCCGGAACCGTACGGTCGTCGAGCCGATCGGGATCATCGCCAGCGAGACCGACCCCTGGCAGATGTGCACCCTCGACCGGCTGTGCACCGAGTGCCCGCTCGACCGGTCCGTGCGCTCCCTCTGCGCGCTGGAGGTCAAGACCCGCAACGCGTTCGTCGCGAAGCTCTGGAAGCAGGGCCCGCCAGACGACGTCCTCGCCCAGGTGCTCTGGCAGATCCTCGTCACCGGCCTCGACCACATCCACGTGGTGTGCCTGATCGGCGGCAATGACTACCGGCAGTACACCGTGCGACGCGAGGACCACATCAAGCTCGTCGCGTACATCAACGCCGAGGCGAGCCGCCTGTGGCACGAGCACATCCTCCCCCGGCGCGAGCCCGCGCTGACGGGGCAGGAGGCGCCGGACGCGCTGATCGAGCTGTACGGCCGGCTCCACCCGGACCGCTCCGGCGTCACCGTGATGGACCGCGACGGTGACGCGCTCGACGCCATGACGGAGTACGTCGAGGCAGTCACCAAGGAGCGCGAGGCGAAGAAGGAGAAGGCGCTGGCCAAGGCCAAGCTCCTCGCCTCCCTCGGCAACGCCCAGGCGGCGCTCTTCCAGGACCGCCCCTTCTTCTCGATCGAGCAGTCCTCGAAGGAGACGCCCGATCTGGCCCGGCTGCGCGAGGAGTTTCCCGAGGCCTACCGCGCGTGCGTGGAGGACAAGACCCACGACCGCATCGCCATCCCCCAGTACGTGCGCAAGGAGTTCGCCGCATGACGTCACTGTCCGAGCGCGCCGAGATGGCCGCCACCGGAGAGCAGCCCTCCGCCCCGGCTGCCGCGCAGTACATCGCTCCGCCCGCGGGAGAACCTCTGCCCGACTTCGACTTCGCGGGCAACCCGGACTACCCCACGCCCGACATGGTGCCGGTCCACATCGCCTGGCTCCGGGTTCGCCACGACGTCCGCTCCGTCGCCAAGGACGACAAGCATGAGGAGACCAACCGGGACACCGGCCGGAAGTTCGTGAAGTACCACTTCCGCGGGATCGAGGCCGCGCTGAATGCCTTCGGGCCCGCGACCCTGCGCCACGGCGTCACCGTGATGGCCGTCGACATGACGACCTCCTACCGCGACACCACGTCCTCCCGCAATAGCAAGATGCGCGAGGCCACGATCCTCACCACCTGGCAGATCATGGGGCCGCGCGGCGACAGTCTGCCGCTGCTGAAGTCGGCCGGCGAGTCTCTCGACTCGGGTGACAAGGGCACGGCAAAGGCGCAGTCCTTGGCGCTGCGGGCGCTGCTGTTCAACACGGGGATGATCCCGACCGGCGACCCGGAGCCCGAGACCGAGCACGTGGAGCGGGGCGAGGCGCCGCAGCGCTCGGCGAACGACTACCGCAACGAGATCGTGGACCCGAAGACGACGCCCGGCCGGTTGGAGCAGATCAGTTACGAGCTGAAGTCCGCTCGCATGCTCCACGTGAAGGTCTCGAACGAGAACGGCGACGAGGAGACCCTCGACGACCTCGGCATGCGGCACTACAAGGAGCGCACGGGCGGTGGCGCGTGAGCTGGCACCTCGGCCGACTGGCTGGCTTCGACACCGAGACCACGGGCGTCGACGTCGAGAACGACCGCATCGTCACCTCCTGCATCGTCGAGGTCGGCGACAACACCCAGCCCATCACCGCGAACTGGCTGATCAACCCGGGCGTCGACATTCCCGAGGCCGCCACGGCCGTGCACGGGATCACCACGGAGAAGGCGAAGTCCGACGGCCAGGACGCCGCCGAAGGCATCGCCGAGTTGGTGGCCGGACTGACGCAGGTCGTTCTCTCGGGGACGCCGCTGGTCATCATGAACGCGCCCTTCGACCTGACCGTGTTGGACCGCGAGGCTCGCAGGTACGGGCTGGAGACGCTCACCGACACCGTCGGCGGCGACCTGCGGGTGGTCGACCCCCGAGTCCTCGACAAGAGGGTCGACCCGTACCGCAGGGGTAAGCGCACCCTGACCGACCTGTGCGCCCACTACCGGGTGAAGCTCGACGGGGCGCACTCGGCCGATGCCGACGCGATCGCCGCGTGCCGGGTCGCGTGGCGGATCGCCTCGCAGTACGGCGAGATCGGGAACGCGTTCCTCGAGGAGCTGCACGACCAGCAGGAGGACTGGGCGGCCGCGCAAGCGGCGTCGTTCCAGGCGCACCTGCGGCGCAAGGGCGAGGCGGACGCGGTGATCGACGGTTCGTGGCCGCTGATCCCCGTGCAGCGCGGGGGTGAGTCCTCGTGAATCCGTGGCTGATCCTCGCCGCACTGATCCTCGCCGTGGCCGTCGTGCTCGTCTCCCGCGCGGTCCGGCCCGGCACCGGCGCCCGTCGCGGCACGGCACCGCTGCTGAGGCCGATCGAGGCCTTGTCCCAGTTCGAGGCCCGGTGCGTGGCCGAGCGCCGGACCACGCTGCACATCCAGTTCGCGACGGGCGGCGTGATGTGCCTCGACTGCCGTACCTCCCTCGCCGGGGGTGGCCAGTGACCACGACACCGACCCCGTTCACCCCCGAGGCTCCGGCCGCCACCCCGGCGGCCGGGCCCCGGCCCGCACCGTTCGTCATCCCTCTGCCCGTCGGGCTGGAGCTGATCAACTCCAACGAGAGCCAGCACCGAGCCCGACGCGCCCGCATCGTCAAGGCGATCCGCGGCAAGGCGCAGGAAGTCGTCAGCGAGTGCCCGGCCCTGATGGAGGCCCTCGCAGCAGCCAAGCCCGGCCCGCTGTTCCAGCGTGCGCACGTCCTCGGCATCCTCCACCCCAACACCAACGGCCGCCGGGATCCCGCGAACTGGTACCCGTCCTTCAAGGCAGCGGTCGACGGGATTGTGGACGCCGGTCTCCTCGACGACGACGACCACACCCGCGTCGCCGGGCCGGACATGCGACTCGGGTCCAAGGTCAAGGGCGGGCAGATCGTCCTCGTCGTCCGTGGTCTCGCCCCCGGTGAGGACCCGCTCGGCTACGGGGCGGTGACCTGGTGAGCCAGAACGCCACCCGCGCGGCCATCGTCGCCATGCTCCGAGACGGCCACAGCAACAGCCAGATCGCCCGCGAACTCCGATGCGACAAGGGCCGCGTCCGCCGTATCCGCACGGAACTCGACCTGCCCACCTTCGTGCCCGCCGAACAGACCCGCACCATCGAGGACAAGTGGAGGCTGTTCGCCCGGGCTGTCGACGGCGGCCACATGGAGTGGACCGGGGAGCGCGTCGGCGCTGCCGGATCGCCGGTCATGCGGTACAAGGACAGCTACTGCAGTCCCTCCGCCATCGCCTTCGAACTGCGGCACGGACGGCCGCCGCAGGGCTACGCGATCGCCGACTGCGGACGCAAGCGCTGCATCGCCCCTGACCACGTCGAAGACGAGGCCGGCCGTCTGGCCAAACGGCAAGAAATCCGCCGCGCCAACGGGCTCGACAGCCGGCCGGAAACCTGCCAACGCGGCCACGACCAGACCGAACACGGCCGTCTGGAGCAGGACGGGCGGCCGTACTGCGCGGCTTGCAAACGCCTCTGGAAGACGGAGCCCGAAGCGCAGCGCGAGGCCCGCGCCAGCGCCTGGGAGGCCGTCCAGCGCGACATCGAAACGATGCTCCGCCAGAACGTCCCGCAGATGCACATCGCCAAGCAGCTCGGCGTCGCCCCGGTCCGAGTCCAGCGCACCCGCGAAGCCCTCGACCTGCCCGCGCCCCGGCCGGGACGGCCTGACCGGTACAGCTCCCTCGAGGACGCGTTCCGCCAGAACACCACACCGGTAGGCGACGGCCACCTGCGCTGGACCGGCTACACCGACACCGATCGCGGCATCGCGTACGTGTGCTTCCGCAAGCAGCGGCTCACGGCCGCCCGGGTCTCCTTCGAGCTGCACCACGGCCGGCCGCCGGTCGGTCGTGTTCTGCCCGGCTGTGAGGTGGACGGCTGCCTCGCTGGTGGCCACCTCGCGGACCGGCCGATGCGGGAGGCCAACGGGCGGGCGGACAAGGCGTTCGACGCGATCTTCAGGCAGTCCGCGTGACCGGCCGCAAGCGGCGCCGCGCCCCGCCGGCCGAGCCTGAGTACCGGCCGGGCCAACTTCTCGACTGGCGCGACTCCTCGCACTGGTCCGACCGCACGCTCCCGTGCCGGTACTGCGGATCCCCGACGCGCCTTCGTGACTCCCGCATGAAACCGGCGCACAAGACCTGCGCCGAGGAAGCCCTCACCGTCCAGGCCGCCGAGGCGGCCGACGCCTACCACCAGAACGGACAGACATGACCACCGCGACCGACCACCGCAAGCTCACACAGGCCGAACTCGTCGCCGAGGCCACCGAGCGCTTCGGAGACGACCCGCTCAAGTGGGCGTTCCGCTGCCCCTCCTGCGGCGACGTCGCGAACGGAGAGGACTTCCGCGAGGCCCTCGCCGCCAACCCGCGCAAGCACCGCACCGGCGCGGACGTCATCGCCTCGGACGTCGTCGGTCAGGAGTGCATCGGGCGCACCCTCGGCGCGCTGGAGAAGGGCCACGGCAAGTACACCGGCCGTGGCTGCGACTGGGCCGCCTACGGCCTCTTCGGCGGCCCGTGGACGATCGCGCTCCCCGACGGTCGCTCCATGCACGCCTTCCCTCTGGCCTCGGCCGCCTGACCACCCTCCCGGCGGCCGTACCCCGGGCGCCCCCTCGCCCCGGCCGCCACCGGGCCCGCCGACCCCCACGGCGGGCCCGGACCCCAAGCCCAGCACCACCGATCCAGAAAGGCCCAGCACATGCCCAAGCTCCACAAAGACGCACAGGTAGAGGTCAAGCTCGACGCCACCGCCGGACTCGTCGAGGTCGCCCTGTCCGACGAGCAGCGCCGGCAGCTGTTCGAGAACCCCGGCGAGACCATCGTGGCCATCGTCGAGCTGTCCTCCGTCCAGTACACCGGCCACGCCAAGGGCGAGGACAAGCTCCCAACCGTGAAGCTCCGCGTCACTGGCTGCGAGGCCGCCCGGGACGACGAGGAGGAGGCCTCCCTGCTGGAGGCCAAGCGCGCCATGTGGAGGGCCCGCCGCATGGACGGAACCCTCGACGAGATCGGAAACGGCCCCCGCAAGGCCGGGCATCTCCTCGACGCCTCGTTCGCGGGCTACCCCACCGAGGCCGAGTTCCGGCAGGCCGAGCGCGAGAAGGAAGAGCGCCGCCGCGCCGAGTACGTCCGCTGACCGAGCTCCGCCCTGGGCGTCGTCGTCCCGGGCGGATCTAGCCGGATCGGTTCCGCAACATCACGAGAGAAGACCCGAGTTGAGCACTGACGAGCAGGACGGCCGCACCAGCGGCAGCGTGCCGAACGCCTTCGGCAACGCCCTGTCGTGGAAGTGGACACGCCAGATGTCCGCGTACCTGCGGCGGTCCGGCCTGCCCCTGCTCTTGTGCCAGCTGCGGAACTACGCCAGCGCATCCGGCGACGTCGCCTTCGCATCCGACCGCAAGCCGATCCGGATCAGCGACATCGCCGCCGCGTCCTGCTGCTCCGTGAAGGACTGCCGGCGCTACCTGGAGGCCGCGATCCGGGCCGGGGTGGTCACGGTCCGCGGGGAGCGGAAGCGAGGCATCCCGGCCCGGTACGTGATCGTGCCGCACCCGTTCCCGGACTGGCAGGCCGCCGAGGACTACCTGAAGGCGACTGCCCGGAAGCCGGGGAAGCGGGCCCCGGAGTGGCAGGACGACGAGGACGAGAGGAGGGGTCACCGCGACCCCAACCAGAAGGGGTCACCGCGACCCCTTGTTACCGAAGGTACGGACTCGGAAGAAGGGGTCACCGCGACCCCACCGAGTAAGGGTCACCGCGACCCCAATGGTTGGGGTCACCGCGACCCCAACAACCCAGGGGATAGCCAGGGATCTACCCATGACGGGGCCGAGGTCTCTTTCAAACCTCAGCTAGTGGGCGCTCCCGATGATCAATCCGATTCCCACGAACCACCCCCGGACGACCAGGCGCCGCCGAACCCCGACGACTTCGAGACCTGGCACCGCTGCCCCGTCTGCCGCCACCGCGTCATGCCCGACCCCCGACGCCCCGACCGCACCGTCCACGCCCGATGCGAACCACTCCTCGCCACCACCAACCACGGAAGGCACAGCGCATGACCACCGACCCGCGCACCGCGATCCTGTCCGACCTCTGCCACCCCGAGTGGAACCCCGTCAGCGAATCGCACGGCCTCTCCCACGACGACGCCGTGAACCTCGTCAACGCCCACGAAGCCGACGTGCTCAAGCGGGCCGCAAGCACACAGCCACCGCTGCCCGCCGGGTTCGAGCGGAAGAGCTGCGTGACCGTCGCCTGCGCCGCCTGCGGCTACCCGTACGACGAGGCCGAGTTCACCATGCACTTCCCCTCCGCCCGTGAGGCTGCGGACCACGTGGTCGGCGACGGCTGGGACGAACTGAAGGACGGCCGAGTCCTCTGCATTCGCACCGACGAGCAGCACGACGAGCTGCGCCGCACCGTCGGCGTGATCGACCCCGACGACGACACCGCCTGACCAGCAGCCAGCCAACTGCCCCACGACCAACCTCCGGGGAGCGCACATGACCACGCCGTACCAGCGCCTCATGGCCGAACAGATCCCCACCGGCACCTTCGGGCACGCACTCCCCCCACGGCCCCCAGAGACCCCGCCACGCCCCATCCCGAGCTGGACCCCCGAAGAGCAAGCCCAACACCTCACAGACCTCCTCCAAGCCCTCAACGGATGGCACGACCAACCCCGACCACACCTCCGCCTCATCCAGCCAGACCAGACCCACACAGACGCCGCCTGAACCCGCGCATCCGGTTATGGCCAGCCCCACGCGACCACTACCCCACAACCCACCCACGGAGGACACATGCCCACCCGCCACTTCACCCGCCAGCAGCTCGCCGCCCTCAGCGTCCCGCCGAACAGCCCCGAGGACGTCGAGTACAGCGACACCCTGCTCGCCGACGAGCACGTGACCACGCTCAAGTACACCCAGCGGCGCCGCTGCATCTTCCGCGCCGACGACGGCAAGGCGTACGCCGTCACCTACGAGGCCGCGATCGACGCCGGTGACTACGAGACCGGCGCCGTGCCCGAGGGATACGGCTGGTACGGGGAGACGGTGGAGGCCGTCGAGTTCGAGCAGCGGCCCATGACGGTCCTGTCGTGGGAGCCGGTCGAGGAGCCGGCCGACGCGTGCGGGAAGTGCAAGACGCCGTTCGACCCGGCCGACACCCGCTTCGACGGCCACGCCCAGCACGGCGTGACGCCGTACTGCCGCCGCTGCATCGACCGGTGCCACGACAACGAGATCGCGGACCACCGGTGCGTGATCTGCGCGTGAGCAGCAGGACGGC
>NZ_JBHUQX010000108.1:0-22817 GCF_042674225.1 Streptomyces sp. NPDC056948 | reverse complement strand
GGCCCGTGCCGTGCTGCTCGGCATGGACACCACGCCGTTGCGCTGGTTCCAGACCTGACGCGTCACCCACACGTCGAGGGCTCCCCAGGTGGCCGCGATCGTGCTGACCACGCTGCTGATCACCATGGGGAACGCCAGCCAGGACCCGGCCATCGTGCACAGAAAGGCCACCATCGCCTGGATCAGCGTCACGGCTATGAGGAGCACCGCCCGCACGGCCGCCGTCCGTACCGGGTCAGGCAACCGCCGTCGCCGGGCCGACTCCTCGACCCACAGGGGCCGGTTGTAGTGCTGCTCGCGTACGTCGCGTCCCACCTTGTGAGCCAGGGCTTCTCTTTCGTGAGCCCTGGTCTCCGCCTCCTCGGCCGGAATGTCGCGATCAGTCGCCTCGCGATTCCGATGCCCCGGCACATGCGCCCCACCAGCCCTGGGCGTCCCGCGCCGCTCCGCCGTGCCCATCAACGTGTCACTCCCCACCGCCAGCAGACCGCTCGCTCGCATCCGAAGACCCGTGCTCCCCAGTGGCTGCCCGGCTTGCGCTGTTTTACGCCGCCCGGATGCGGGATGCGGCTCGTGTGGCCGATTCCGCCCCCATCTCCCGTAGAGAAGGACGAACAACCCACCACGAAGATTCCCAAGAACCGAAAAATTTCAGCCAACCGCCCTGGCGGGTCAGGGCGATCGGCCCCCACGGCCGCCCTCGGTTTCGGGGAGACAACTCCTGCAATGACCGGACAACTCCCCATGCCTCGTGGCTGGCGCGGAAGTTCACCTTCCGGACCGGTCTTCGAGTTCCCTGTGGGTCGGTAGTAGGCTCGCGCCGTTTGTTGACGCACATGTGTACCCCCGGTAGGCCGGGGGCCCGAGCTGGGGGAGGCCATGCGCTTTCGCGGGAAGTCCATCCGCCGGAAGATCGTGGCGCTTCTTCTTGTGCCGCTGGTGTCCCTGAGCGCGATCTGGGCCTTCGCCACGGTACTCACGGGGCGTGAGGCGGCCGACCTGTTCAACGTGTCGTCCGTGGTGGAGAAGATCGGCTACCCCATCGAGGACACCGTCCGCGTCCTCCAGGAGGAACGCCGCCAGACCCTCGTCTACCTCGCCGACCCTCGCGCCTCCGACGGGCTCGCGGCGCTCCGGCGCAGCCGGACCGCCACCGACAAGGCCGTCGGCGGCATCCGCGAGAACGCCCGGAATCCGGACGTGCGCGACGCGATGGGCGAGGACACCGACGAGCGGCTGACCGCGGTCCTGGACGCGTTCGAAGGCATCGAGTCGCTGCGCAGCAGTGTCGAGGACGGCACCGTCAACCGTTCTCAGGCGCTCGACCTCTACAACCGGCTGGTCGACCCTTGCTACGTCCTCCTGGGCAACCTGCACGTGGTCGACAACGTCGAACTCGACAAGCAGTACCGCGCGCTGGTCAATCTCGCCCGCGCCCGCGAACTCCTCTCCCGTGAGGACGCCCTCCTCGGCTCCGCCCTGATCGTCGGCGAGATCTCCCACTCCGAAGAGCGCGACATCTCCGACCTCGTGGCCCAGCGCACCCTGATGTACGACGCCAACCTGCCGCTGCTGCCCGTCGCCGAGCGCGACCGCTACGAGAGCTTCTGGAAGAACGCCTCCTCCGCTCCGCTGCGCGTGGCCGAGGAAGCGGCCGTCTCCTCCGGGTCCGGAGCTCCCCGCGGTGTCTCCGCGAAGAGCTGGGACAGCGCCGCCGGCAACGTGCTCGACGAGCTCGGCACCCTCAACGACCAGGCCAACGACCGCTACCAGGACCGCGTCGACCCGGTGGCCATGGGCGTCATCGCCAAGGCGGTCATCGCCGGCGTGCTCGGCCTGCTCGCGCTCCTCGTCTCCCTCTTCCTGTCCGTGCGCGTCGGCCGCACCCTCATCCGCGATCTGCGGCAGCTGCGTCTGGAGGCCCACGAGGCGTCCGGTGTGCGACTGCCCAGCGTGATGCGCCGGCTCTCCGCGGGCGAACAGGTCGACGTCGAGACCGAGGTCCCGCACCTGGAGTACGACAAGAACGAGATGGGCGAGGTCGGCCAGGCCCTCAACACCCTGCAGCGCGCCGCCGTCGAAGCCGCCGTCAAACAGGCCGAGCTGCGCGCCGGCGTCTCCGAGGTCTTCGTCAACCTCGCACGCCGCAGCCAGGTCCTGCTCCACCGGCAGCTCACCCTGCTCGACGCCATGGAACGCCGGACCGAGGACACCGAAGAACTCGCCGACCTGTTCCGCCTCGACCACCTGACCACCCGCATGCGTCGGCACGCCGAGGGTCTCGTGATCCTCTCCGGCGCCGCCCCCTCCCGTCAGTGGCGCAAGCCCGTCCAGCTCATGGACGTCGTACGCGCCGCCGTCGCCGAGGTCGAGGACTACGAACGCATCGAGGTCCGCCGCCTTCCGCGTATCGCCGTCACCGGCCCGGCCGTCGCCGACCTCACCCATCTCGTGGCCGAACTCCTGGAGAACGCCACGGTCTTCTCGCCGCCGCACACCGCCGTCCAGGTCCTGGGCGAGCGGGTCGCCAACGGCTTCACCCTGGAGATCCACGACCGCGGCCTCGGAATGGCCGCCGAAGCGCTCCTGGACGCCAACCTCCGGCTCGCCGAGACGCCGGAGTTCGAGCTGTCCGACACCGACCGGCTCGGTCTGTTCGTGGTCAGCCGGCTCGCCCAGCGACAGAACGTCCGGGTCTCCCTGCAGCCCTCCCCGTACGGAGGCACCACCGCCGTTGTCTTCATCCCCGACGCGCTGCTGACGGATGACATCCCGGACACGAACGGTATCGGGTTCCGCCTCGACCGTCCCCAGCTGGCCAACGAGAGCGAGCCGCAGGACAGCCGCCGCGCCGCCCTGTCCCAGGCGCCCGCACAGCGTCCCGGCCTGCCTGCCTCCCTTCTGGACGGCCCGGTCGAGCTGGAGTCCCCGGTGGACCTGGACGCCATCGGCGGCTTCCCCGGCTCCCTCGGGGACGAGAACAGCGGACACGGCGCCCTGTTCCGCCCCCGCCACTCCCTCACCCGCGCCCAGGACGAGACAGCCGGCCGCCCCGATCCGCAGCAGCAGGGCGACGCCCGCGGCGGACGGGACCGGACCGATACGGACAACGAGCTCGGCGCTCCGGCCCCGGCCCGCCGCCACACCCCCAAGCTGGTCAGCTCGCACGGGCGCCCGGTCACCGAGCAGCGCCCCCGTCGGGGCAAGACCGACGAGGAGGAGCCCACCACGGCCACCGGCCGAGCGGAATCGGGGGCCGCAGCCTCGCTCCCCTCGCGTCGCCGGGGCGAGGAGTCCGCGAGCGGCCGGGCCACGGGCCGGTCCGGGCCGGAGCCCGCGCTTCCGGTCCGGCGCCGCACCGAGGACTCCTCGACCGGCACCCGGCGAGACGAGGCGCAGACCGACGCACCCCCGCCCCTGCCGGCCCGTCGCCGGGGGACGGAATCCGCTCGCCCGGCGATCGGCGCGGCCGGCCGCAACGCCGACCACACCGAATCCCCGGCCTCGCCCGGCAGCGCCGTCGGCGACCGGTCGGAACCGCCCGCTCTGCCCAAGCGCACCCGTCGCGCGGAGATCGCGTCCAGTGGCCCGGACACATCCGACCATCGCTCCGGGTCCGCGCCGGTGAGCACCGGCGGGCCCACGCGCCACGACGCCGGCTCCGGTGCCGCGCCAAAGGACACCGGCTCGGCACCCGGTTCCCCGCTGCCGGGGGCCGGCTCCGGCACCACGCCGCTGCCCCGGCGCGTCCGGCAGGCCAACCTGGCTCCACAGTTGAAGCGAGGAGCCGAGCCGCGTACGGAGGACAAGGCCGAGCCCGTCGAACGCGACGCCGAGGAAGTACGCAGCCGCATGGCCTCGCTCCAGCGCGGCTGGCAGCGCGGCCGTGATGAGAACGCCGAGGGCGATGCCGCCCACAACGGCGCAGCACGACAAGGAACGACAGAGGGGGACGGTCGATGACCGCACCGAAGGCGACCGGCCACACCGCGACCATCAAGGGGGAGCTGAACTGGCTCCTCGACGACCTGGTGGACCGCGTCGCGAGCATCCGCAAAGCCCTCGTGCTCTCCAGCGACGGTTTGGCGACAGGAGTGTCCAGGGATCTGACCAGGGAGGACAGCGAGCACCTGGCTGCCGTCGCCTCCGGGTTCCACAGCCTCGCCAAGGGTGTGGGACGCCACTTCGAGGCCGGCAACGTCCGTCAGACCGTCGTCGAGCTCGACGACGCCTTCCTGTTCGTGACCGCCGCCGGTGACGGCAGCTGCCTCGCCGTCCTCTCGGACGCCGACTCGGACGTCGGTCAGGTCGCGTACGAGATGACGCTCCTCGTCAAGCGGGTCGGTGTACATCTGGGTGCCGCTCCGCGCACCGATCTGCCCGCAGGCGGGTAGTGGGATGACATGAGCGCTGACGGTCAGGGAAGAAGCCACTGGTTCGACGACGAAGCCGGACCGGTCGTCCGTCCGTACGCCATGACACGCGGCCGCACCAGCAGCCAGGGCCAGCACCGCCTGGACCTGATCGCGGTCGTGGTCACGGAACCGCACGCGGACGATCCGGAAGCCGACCACATGCTCTCCCCGGAGCACGTGGACATCGTCGAGCTGTGCCGTGACATCCCGCAGTCGGTCGCCGAACTCGCAGCGGAACTCGACCTGCCGATCGGGGTGGTACGGGTCCTTGTCGGAGATCTCGTGGACTCGGAATTCGTCCATGTGAACCGGCCCGTACCCCCTGCCGAACTGCCGGACGAGAGTATTCTGCGCGACGTGATCAACGGCCTCCGGGCGCTGTGAGCAGCGCGGAAGCGGGGTACTGACGTGACTGGCTGGCAGTTCTGGGTCGACCGAGGCGGCACCTTCACCGACGTCGTCGCGCGACGCCCGGACGGCCGGCTGCTCACACACAAGCTCCTGTCGGACAACCCGGCCCGCTACGCCGACGCGGCGGTCCAGGGCGTCCGCACCCTGCTGGCCGACTCGGGCGACGCCGTCGAGACCGTGCGCATGGGGACCACGGTCGCCACCAACGCCCTCCTGGAGCGCAAGGGCGCGCGCACCCTGCTGGTCATCACCCGCGGCTTCCGCGACGCCCTGCGCATCGCCTACCAGAACCGCCCGAGCATCTTCGCCCGCCGCATCGAACTGCCCGAGCTCCTGTACGAACGAGTCGTCGAGGTCGACGAGCGCATCGCCGCCGACGGCACCGTCCTGCTCGTGCCCGGCCTCGACGCCCTCGCCGCGCCCCTCCAGGAGGCGTACGACGACGGGATCCGGGCCGTGGCCGTGGTCTGCATGCACAGCCACCTCCACCCCACCCACGAACAGGCCGTCGGGGAACTCGCCGCCCGCATCGGCTTCCCGCAGATCTCGCTCTCCAGCGAGGCCAGCCCTCTGATGAAACTCGTCCCCCGCGGGGACACCGCCGTCGTCGACGCCTACCTCTCGCCCGTACTGCGCCGCTACGTCCGGCACGTCGCCGACGAACTCGAGGGCGTACGGCTGATGTTCATGCAGTCCAACGGCGGTCTCACCGAAGCCGGGCAGTTCCGCGGCAAGGACGCCATCCTGTCCGGGCCGGCCGGTGGCATCGTCGGAATGGCCCGCATGTCGCAGCTGGCCGGCTTCGACCGCGTCATCGGCTTCGACATGGGCGGCACCTCCACCGATGTCTCCCACTTCGCGGGCGAGTACGAACGCGTCTTCACCAGCCGGATCGCCGGCGTCCGGCTGCGCGCCCCCATGCTCGACATCCACACCGTGGCGGCCGGCGGGGGCTCGGTCCTGCACTTCGACGGCTCCCGCTACCGCGTAGGGCCGGACTCGGCGGGCGCGGACCCCGGGCCCGCCTGCTACCGGGGCGGCGGCCCGCTCGCCGTCACCGACGCCAACGTCGTCCTCGGCCGCATCCAGCCCGCCCACTTCCCGAAGGTGTTCGGGGCGAACGGCGACGAGCCCCTCGACGAAGCACTCGTCCGGGACCGCTTCACCGCCCTCGCGCGCGAGATCCGCGAGCAGACCGGCGACGACCGCACCCCCGAACAGGTCGCCGAGGGGTACCTGCAGATCGCCGTCGCGAACATCGCGTCGGCCGTGAAGCGGATCTCCGTCCAGAAGGGCCACGACGTCACCCGCTACGCCCTCACCACGTTCGGCGGCGCCGGCGGCCAGCACGCCTGCATGGTCGCCGACTCCCTCGGCATCCGCACCGTCCTCGTGCCTCCCATGGCCGGTGTCCTCTCCGCACTCGGCATCGGCCTCGCCGACACCACCGCCATGCGCGAACAGTCCGTCGAGGCACCCCTGGAACCCGCCTCCATGCCAGGCGTCCGCAAGACCGCCGAAGACCTGGAAGCGGCGGCGCGCGCCGAACTCCGCGCCGAGGACGTCCCCGAAGAACACATCGAGATCACCCGCCGCGCGCAGCTCCGCTACGACGGCACCGACACCACCCTCACCGTCGAGCTGACCGAGCCCGGCACGATGCGGCACGCCTTCGAAGAACGTCATCGCGCCACGTACTCCTTCACGCTCGACCGGCCGATCGTCGTCGAAGCCCTCTCCGTCGAAGCCACCGGCATCACAGAACCCCCCGATCTCTCCGCTCTCGCCCCCTACGAAGCCACCGCCGACGGCAGCCCCGCAGCGCCGCTGACCGTCCGCCTCCACACGGGCGGCGCCTGGCACGACGTACCCCTCCACCGCCGCGAGGGCCTTCCCCCCGGCGACACCGTCACCGGCCCGGCGATCATCACCGAAGCCGGCGCGACGACCGTCGTCGACGACGGCTGGCGGGCGGCGGCGACCGACGACGGGCATCTGGTCATGGAACGCGCCGCGATTACGCAGAGTTCCGATCTGGACACGAAAGTCGACCCGGTTCTGCTTGAGGTCTTCAACAACCTCTTCATGTCCATCGCCGAACAGATGGGCGCCCGCCTCGAGTCCACCGCCCAGTCCGTCAACATCAAAGAGCGCCTGGACTTCTCCTGCGCCCTGTTCGACCCGGACGGAAACCTGGTGGCCAACGCCCCGCACATCCCCGTCCACCTGGGCTCGATGGGCACGAGCGTCAAAGAGGCCATCCGCCGGCGCGGCTCTGGCATGCGCCCGGGCGACACCTACGCCGTCAACGACCCGTACCACGGCGGCACCCATCTGCCCGACGTCACCGTGATCACCCCAGTCTTCGACGCCGCACCGTCGAGCGTCACGGAGAGTGACCAGAAGGTCCTCTTCTACGTCGCCTCCCGCGGCCACCACGCCGAGATCGGCGGCATCGCGCCCGGCTCCATGCCCGCCGGCAGCCGCACCATCGAGGAGGAGGGCGTCCTCTTCGACAACTGGCTGCTCGCCGAGGACGGCCGCTTCCGCGAGGACGAGACCCTCCGCCTCCTCACCGAGGCGCCGTACCCCTCGCGCAACCCGCAGACCAACCTCGCCGACCTGCGCGCCCAGATCGCCGCCAACCAGAAGGGCGTCGACGAGGTCGGCCGCATGATCGAGGACTTCGGCCTCGACGTGGTCCAGGCCTACATGAGACACGTCCAGGACAACGCGGAAGAGGCCGTACGCCGCGTCATCGACGCCCTCGACGACGGCGACTACGCCTACGAGACCGACTCGGGCGCCGTCATCCGCGTACGCGTGCGCGTGGACCGCGAGAACCGCGCGGCGACCATCGACTTCACCGGCACCTCCGCGCAGCTGCCCACCAACTTCAACGCGCCCTTCTCGGTCGTCAACGCGGCCGTCCTGTATGTCTTCCGCACCCTCGTGGCCGACGAGATCCCCCTCAACGACGGCTGCCTGCGCCCCCTGAGCATCGTCGTACCGCCCGGCTCCCTGCTCGCCCCCGAGCCGCCCGCCGCCGTCGTCGCAGGCAACGTGGAGACCTCCCAGGCCGTCACCGGTGCCCTCTACGCCGCGCTCGGTGTCCAGGCCGAGGGCTCCGGGACCATGAACAACGTGACCTTCGGGAACGAACGCCACCAGTACTACGAGACCGTCGCCTCGGGCTCCGGCGCGGGCGACGGCTTCCCCGGCGCACCCGTCGTCCAGACCCACATGACCAACTCACGCCTCACCGACCCCGAGGTCCTGGAGTGGCGGCTGCCCGTGCGCCTCGAGGAGTTCGCGGTCCGGCGAGGCAGCGGCGGCGCCGGCCGGTGGCGCGGCGGGGACGGCGCCGTGCGCCGCATCCGCTTCCTGGAGCCCATGACCGTCTCCACGCTGTCCCAGCACCGCCGTGTCGCCCCGTACGGCATGGCGGACGGCGAGCCGGGCGCTCTCGGCACCAACCGGGTCGAACACGCCGACGGCACCGTGACCGAACTCGGCGGCAGCGACTCCGCGGACGTCGTCACCGGCGACGTACTCGTCATCGAAACCCCAGGCGGCGGAGGCTACGGCCCGCCGTCGCCCGACCCCCATCAAGCAGGAGAAGAGATCGATGATCTTCGGGCGTTCTGAGCGCGGCAAGCCCCCGGTCGAGCCCGTCACGCTCAAGATCCTGGTGGCCGGCGGCTTCGGCGTGGGCAAGACCACGCTCGTCGGCGCGGTCAGCGAGATCAGGCCGCTGCGCACCGAGGAACTGCTCACCGAGGCAGGCCGCCCGGTCGACGACACCAGCGGCGTGGAAGGCAAGAACACCACGACCGTGGCCATGGACTTCGGCCGCATCACACTCCGCGAAGACCTGGTGCTGTACCTCTTCGGCACGCCCGGCCAGGAGCGGTTCTGGTTCATGTGGGACGAGCTCTCCGAGGGTGCGCTCGGTGCCGTCGTGCTCGCCGACACCCGCCGTCTGGAGGACAGCTTCGCCGCCGTCGACTACTTCGAACGGCGCTCGATACCCTTCCTGGTCGGCGTCAACTGCTTCGAGGACGCGCCGCGTTACCCGATCGAGGACGTTCGCCAGGCCCTGGACCTCGACGACGACGTACCGCTCCTGATGACCGACGCCCGCGACCGCGAGTCGGTGAAGGAGACACTCATCGGCGTCGTCCAGCACGCCATGGCCTACGCGGCCGACCAACGCCACACGGTGACCACCTGACCCAGGGTCGCCCCCCGGGCGCGGCCCGCACCCCCGCCGACCGGGGTACGGGCCGCCATCCGAGAACAAGGCCCCACGCGCGCGTGGTCAGCTCTCGCCGTCCTCCTCCCAGCCGAAGCTCTTCTCCACGGCCTTGCGCCAGTTGTGGTACTCGCGGTCCCGTACCGACGCCTCCATGGACGGCGTCCACTCGACGTCCTTCTGCCAGTGCGTCTTGAGCTCGTCCAGGTCGTTCCACACACCGGTGGCCAGACCGGCCGCGTACGCGGCGCCCAGGCAGGTCGTCTCGGAGACCTTGGGCCGCACCACCGGGACGTCGAGCACGTCCGCCTGGTGCTGCATGAGCAGGTTGTTCTTGGTCATGCCGCCGTCGACCTTCAGGGTGGTGATGTGCACCCCGGAGTCCTGGTACATGGCGTCGACGACCTCGCGGGTCTGCCAGCTCGTCGCCTCCAGCACCGCACGCGCGAGGTGCGCCTTGGTGACGTACCGGGTCAGCCCGGTGATCACGCCACGCGCGTCGGAGCGCCAGTACGGCGCGAACAGGCCCGAGAACGCCGGCACGATGTACGAGCCGCCGTTGTCCTCCACGCTCGCCGCCAGGGGCTCGATCTCGTCGGCGGTCCGGATGATGCCGAGCTGGTCGCGGAACCACTGGACCAGCGCGCCCGTTATGGCTATCGACCCCTCCAGGCAGTAGACCGGCGCCTCAGTGCCGATCTTGTAGCCCATCGTCGTCAGCAGACCGCTCTTCGACGGCACCGGGCGGTTGCCGGTGTTGAGCAGCAGGAAACTTCCCGTGCCGTACGTGTTCTTCGCCGTGCCCACGTCGTAGCAGGCCTGGCCGAACACGGCAGCCTGCTGGTCGCCCAGCGCCGAGGCCACGGGCACGCCGGCGAGCTGGCCGACAGCGGTGCCGTACGCCTCGGCGGAGGACCGGATCTCGGGCAGCATCGCTTCGGGGATGTTCATCGCGGAGAGGATCGAGGAGTCCCACTGGAGGGTCTCCAGGTTCATCAGCATGGTGCGGCCCGCGTTGGTCACGTCGGTGACGTGATGCCCGCCGTCCGTGCCGCCGGTGAGGTTCCAGATCAGCCAGGAGTCCATCGTGCCGAAGGCGATCTCACCGCGTTCGGCACGTCCCCGCAGGTCGGGCACGTTGTCGAGCAGCCAGGCGGCCTTGGGCCCGGAGAAGTAGGTGGCCAGCGGCAGCCCCGTCTGCTCGCGGAACCGGTCCTGCCCGTCCGAGCCGCCCAGCTGGTTGCACAGCGCCGCCGTCCGCGTGTCCTGCCACACGATGGCGTTGTGCACCGGCTTTCCCGTCGCGCGGTCCCACAGGAGGGTCGTCTCGCGCTGGTTGGTGATCCCGAGCGCGCTGAGCTGGTCTGCGCGCAGCCCGGCCTTGGCGATCGCCCCGGCCACCACCGCCTGCACCTTGGACCAGATCTCGGTGGCGTCGTGCTCCACCCAGCCCGGTTTGGGAAATATCTGGCGGTGCTCGCGCTGGTCCACGGCGACGATCGCGCCGTCCTGGTTGAAGACGATGCAGCGGCTCGATGTGGTGCCCTGGTCGATTGCGGCGACGTACTTTTCGGCATTGTCCGTCATGGCTACCCCTTGGGCTGGTTCAGAAGGCTGCGTTGTAGATGACGCCACCGAGCAGTCCGCCGATCAGTGGGCCGACGATGGGGATCCACGAGTAGCCCCAGTCGGAGGTGCCCTTGTTCGGGATCGGCAGGATGGCGTGGATGATGCGCGGGCCGAGGTCACGTGCCGGGTTGATGGCGTAGCCCGTGGGACCACCCAGGGACAGGCCGATACCGACGACCAGGAGGGACACCAGCAGGATCGCGATGCCGGACCCGTAGATGCCGCCGCCGCCCGGGACCAACCCGATGCCGATGCCCTCCACGTGCCTGTCCTGGCCCACCAGGGCGAGGATGGGCAGCACCAGGGCGATGGTGGCGAGGATCTCGGTGATCAGGTTGGCGATCGGGTTCCGGATCTCCGGGATCGTGGAGAAGATGCCGAGCGTCGGAACCGGTTCGTCCGCCGTGCCCTCAGTGGTTCCCGTCTGCCGCACGTTCGCCGCGAACTGCGCGTAGTACACCAGGTAGCACAGGATCGCGCCGATCATGGCGCCGGTGATCTGGCCCAGCAGATAGACCCAGACCTTGCTCCACACGCCGGTGTCGACGGCGAGACCGAAGGTGACGGCCGGGTTGATGACCCCTCCGGAGAGGGGAGCGGCGGTGTACGCGCCGGCCAGCACGCCGAAGCCCCAGCCGAACGCGATCACGATCCACCCGGAGGCCCGTGCTTTCGAGAATCTGAGGGTGACGGCAGCGCACACGCCGGCACCGAACAGGATCAGGATCGCCGTGCCGATCATCTCGCCGAAGAAGATATCTCCGTTAGTCATGGCGGCTCCTAGGCCGTGGCCCGGGACGGTCCGCCCCGGTCCTCACGTGCAGGGTGCGTTTCCCATGGCGACTTCAGCCGAAGGCAGGGAGATTTCGCGATCCCGTGCCCCGCCCGGCATCCGTGACGAGCGTGCCGTCGCAGCCGAATCGCCCGTGGAGGAATGGGCCTTGGCGCAGGCGCGCCCACGCGCCGCAGTGCCGGAATACGCCGAGTATGTACGGCGATGTCGACTGACACCGGAAGTGTTCACCGGCACCCAAGGGGCGTCAAGGTCGCCGACCGCAACGGTTGACGGCCATGTGACGGCGGCCGGGCTCTGCCGGGCCGGGTGGCCGGTTGCACGGCCTGACGGCGCCCGGTCGGGTCGTTGTTCAGATCTGGTCGGGGCCACCGCACGGCCTGGGTGAGCCGCGCGAGGCTCTGCTGGTGGTGTCCGGCCACCGCTGAGCTCCGCCGTCGGCACTAGCCCAGCCGCACCTGACTCCTCGCTTGCTAGCCACCAGCATCCACCTGACCTGGCGGTTTCTCAACCGCACGAGTCACGCACGGCCTTAGGCCTCTGTACAGGGCCCTGGCGGGCGGGTCGCCGCCCCGATCAGGCCCCTGTCGCACGACAGCGCCAGAGCCCCCACTAGCGGCCGTACAGACCCCGCACAGCCCAGTACCTGCCTCGGCCCTTACGTGGCTCGGGCGCCCAGTACGCCCCTCAACCCCCACCGGGCTCCGCCACCCCACACCCCGCGGGTGCCGGTGCCGGCTCGGCGCCCCGGCGGGTCTCGTGTCCGGGCAGGCCCGCCCGGCCCAGCACCCAACTCGCCCCGCCCAACGACTTCGCCGCCTTCTTCAACGGCGCCAGGCAGGCCGCCGCCTGCCGGTGATCTGTCACGGTGCCCGGCGCGCACAGCACCGTGGCGAGCGACAGCGTGACCGGCCGGCCTCCCGCCGACCAAGGGGCGTCCAGCACAGCGGCTGCCAGCGGATCGAGACCCTCCGGATCGGCGAGGACCAGGAAGTCGTCCCCACCGATGTGCCCCACGCGCGCACTGTCCGCCGCGGCCTGCTGCAGCGCCCGTCCGACCGCCCGGATCAGATCGTCGCCCGCCGCGAAGCCGGCCCCGTCGTTGACCTGCTTGAAGTGATCGACATCCAGCCAGCTCAGCGCGAACGGCCGCCCGGCCGCGATCCGCCGGTCCACCTCACCGGTGATCGCGTCCGAGCCGGGCAGACGCGTCAGCGGATTGAGCCCCGCCGCTTCCTCCACTCGTGTCTCGGCCAGCGCTCGCACCAGGTCCGCGAGCCGTACGACTCCCACACACCGCCCGTACTCGTCCACTACGGCTACGTCGTCCGACGTACGGTCCCGCCCGCCGACGGCCACCACGTCCAGGACCTCCCATGCGGTGGCGTCGACGCCCACCGTCCGGGGCGGGTCGCCGAGCTTCGCCGCGGGCCGGTCGGCGTACAGGGCATGCCCGTAGCGCGCCGACATCGACAGCAGGAAGCGGGACCGGTGCACCGATCGGACCGGCACCCCCGCGGTGTCCACGAGCAGCACCCCTGACACGTCCGGCGACCCCGTCAGCAGCGCTCGCACCTGACCCGCGGACGCGGCGGCGGGCAGCAGTGCCGCGGGCCGCACGAATTCCCGCACCGACGGCCCGGACCGTGGCACGGCCATATCGGCGGGGGAGCGGGGCGGGACATAGACGTCCGCGGCGGGCAGCCGCGCCGGCGGCGCGAACAGCTCGCCCTGTGCCAGCTGCGCCCCGGCCGCCAGCGCCGCCGCGCATTGACCTTCGGTCTCCACGCCCTCGACCGCCAGGAGCGCCCCCAGTTCGTCGCACAGTGTCCGCATCGACCGCACCACGGCCGGCCGCGCCAGCAGCGACGCGTCCAGCTTCACCAGGTCGGGCGCGATGTCCGAGAGCAGCCGCAACGGCACGTCCCCGTCCCCTACGCCGTCCGCGCAGATCCGGAAGCCCTGGCCCCGCAGCGCGGTCACTGCCTCCAGCAGCGCGTGCTGCGGCACGTGCGTGTAGGGCGGACAGACGTCGATCGTCACCTCCCACGGCAGCCGTCCCGCCTCGCGCACGGCGGCGTGCAGCGAAGCGAGTCCGCCGAGGTCGGCCAGGGTACCGGCGAACACGTTGACGAACAGCGGAAGCAGGGTTTCCTTGCGCACCGCCGCGCGGACCGCCGACACCGCCAGCCGGCAGTCGAGCTCGGGATCCCGGCGGGCCTCGGCCAGGATGTCGCCGCCCTCCGGGCGGGCGAGTATCTCCAGCCCCGCGACCGCGCCGGTCGTCAGATTGACCACCGGCTGGAAGGCGAAGCGGAGAGTATCCGTCCAGGAGCGCACGGCAGCATGATGACTCCACCGGCGGGCGCCCAAGCGCAGTTCATGAGACGTTCACGCAGGATTCCGGCCCGGTCACACAGCGTATGACCAAGCCCCGTCGCGGCCGCACGGCCAGCCCACCCGTGCCGGCGCCGCGGCCCGCTTCGCCAGTTCGGCGCGCCCGCTCCCGGCACCGTGATCACCGCACCGCGATCACCGCCGACCCGTGCCCGAACAGCCCCTGGTTCGCGCTGATACCCACCCGCGCCCCAGCGACCTGCCGGTCACCCGCATCACCCCTCAACTGCCAGGCCAGCTCGCACACCTGGGCGATCGCCTGCGCCGGCACCGCCTCTCCGAAGGAGGCCAGTCCACCGCTGACGTTCACCGGTATTCGCCCGCCCACTGCCGTCGCCCCGTCCCGCAGCAGCTTCACACCCTCGCCCTCACCGCACAGCCCCAAGTCCTCGTACCACTGCAACTCAAGCGCCGTGGACAGGTCGTAGACCTCGGCCAGTGACAGGTCCTCCGGCCCGACTCCCGCCTCCTCGTAGGCCGCCCGGGCGATCGACCTCCGGAACGTCTCGCCGGGCGGATCCACCGCCACCGCGCAGTCCGTGGCGATGTCCGGCAGATCCAGCACGGTGTTCGGGTAACGCGGCGTCACCGTGGACACGGCCCGGATCCGCACCGGCTCAGCGTGCCCGTGCCGCCGTGCGAACTCCATGCTCGAGAGCACCACCGCCGCGCCGCCGTCGGAGGTCGCACAGATGTCGAGCAGCCGCAGCGGATCGGCGACGACAGCGGAGGCGGTGACCTCCTCGGCGGAGACCGGGCTGCGGTAGCGCGCCTTGGGGTTCAGCGCGCCCATCGCCGCGTTCTTCACCTTCACCTGCGCGAAGTCGTCCGTCGTGTCGCCGTGCAGCGCCATGCGCCGTCGGGCGTACAAACCGAAGTACACCGGGTTGGTCGCCCCGAGGATCCGGAAGCGCATCCAGTCGGGGTCGTCGGGCCGGTCCCCGCCCGCAGGGCGGAAGAATCCCTTGGGAGCGGCGTCGGCTCCCACCACGAGCACCGCGTCGGCGAGCCCGGAGAGTATCTGGGCCCGTGCGGTGTCGACGGCCTGCGCCCCGGAGGCGCACGCCGCGTACACGCTGGTGACCCGGGCCCCCTGCCAGCCCAGTGCTTTCGCGAACGTCGCTCCGGCGACGTACCCCGGATAGCCGCCACGCACGGTGTCCGCCCCGATGATCGAGCCGATGTCCCGCCAGTCCAGCCCGGCGTCGGCGAGCGCCGCCCGGGCCGCCGCGACGCCGTACTCGACGAAGCTCCGCCCCCACTTGCCCCACGGGTGCATGCCCGCGCCGAGCACCGCCACCTCTGCTGTCATGCCTTCACCCCCGTCGGCCGCCAGTGCCACGTCGTCCAGGTCGTCTCCGCGTCCTCATGGAACACTCCGGGCACGACCTCCGCCTCCATGCCCACCGTCAGTTCCGTGACGGTGACCCCGGGAGCCACCTGCCCCAGCACCACGATCCGCTCGGCCTCCAGCTCCACAGCGATCAACGCGCACGGCTCCCAAGGAAGTTCCGGATCGCTCACATAGGGTGACGGCGGCCGATACCGACTGTCCGTGTACGACCAGACGCGTCCCCGTCGCGACAGCGCGATCTCTTCCAACTCCCCTCCTGTACAGGAGGGGTTGCGGCAGTGGTGGTCCTCACGCGGGAAGAAGACCGAGGCGCACGCCGCACAGCGCGTGCCGAGCAGCCGGAAGGCGTCACCGTCCCCGGCGAACCACCCCGCCACCACAGGTGTTCGTGTACGCGACACAGTCCCTCCCCGCAGCCGGATCTGACGGAACGTCAGAAGTCTGCCACGGCCTTCCGGAATTGGGCATCCCTTCCCCGGCGGGGCCATCTCCTGGTAGATGCAAGGGCCATGACACGACTGACCGCCGTGGCACGCGGCCTCATCACGGTGTTCGCCACCTTGCTGGCAGCGACCGCCTCCACCGCGACCGCCCAGGCCAAGCCCGAGCCCAAGGCACCGAAGGACTTCGTGGCGCTGAGAAGCGTGGACCCGACGATCATCCAGGAGATGCGCTACGTCACCCCGCACAACTTCGTCGGCGAGCGCATCGACGGCTACCTCCAGCCGACCTGCATCCTCACCCGTCCCGCCGCACAAGCCCTCCACAAGGCCCAGAGGAAGCTCCTGCGCCAGGGCTACACACTCAAGGTGTACGACTGCTACCGGCCGCAGCGTGCGGTGGACCACTTCGTCCGCTGGGCCGAGGACCTCGGCGACGAGGTGATGAAGAGCGAGTTCTATCCGAACGTCGACAAGACCCGGCTGTTCGCCGACGGCTATATCGCCGAGAAGTCCGGCCACAGTCGCGGATCGACCCTGGACATCACACTGGTGAGGCTGCCGGCCAAGCCGACCCGGCCGTACCACCCCGAAGAGCCCCTTGTGCCGTGCTTCGCACCCAAGGGCGAACGGTTTCCCGACAACTCGATCGACATGGGGACCGGCTTCGACTGCTTCGACACCCTCTCGCACACCCTCGACCCACGCATCCAGGGCGAACAGCGCGCCAACCGGCTGCTGCTCAAGAACACCCTGGAAGACCTCGGCTTCGTGAACCTGGCAGAGGAGTGGTGGCACTACACCTACAAGCCCGAGCCCTACCCGGACACCTACTTCGACTTCCCCGTGTCGAGGAAGTCGCTCACCGGCACCCACTGAGCCGCCTGCCCGAGACGCCCTCTCCGTGATCCGCTACAGTCCGCCGCGTGTCCGAAACTCAGCACTCCAGTTCCAATTCCGCGCCGGACTCCCACTGTTCGAGCTGCGGCGCGCCCTACGGAGAGGGCGTCTCCGGCTGGCCCCGCCCCTGCCCGGCGTGCGGCGCCGTGGCCTACCGCAATCCACTCCCGGTCGCGGTGGCCCTCCAGCCCGTCTACGACACCAAGGGCACCGCCCTGGTCGTCATCACCCGAACCGTCGCCCCCGCGCGCGGGGGCACGGCCCTGCCCGGCGGCTACATCGACGACCGGGAGGACTGGCGGCAGGCCGTCGTACGCGAACTCAAGGAGGAGACCGGCATCGACGCGGCCGCCCGCGAGGTACGGCTCATCGACGCGATGAGCTCGCCCGACGGGCACCTGTTGCTGTTCGGTCTCCTGCCGGAACGCCCGGTCGAAAGCCTGCCGCCCTCAGCCGCCACCGACGAGACGGAGGGCTGGCACCTCCTGCGCAGGGCGGAAGAGCTCGCCTTCCCCCTGCACACCGTGGCCGTACGGGCCTGGTTCGAGGGCCGGTACATCTGAGCTCAGCGTTCCCCGGCCCCGCGGACGCGCACCGGGCGGGACGGCTCGCTCCCGCCGTCCTCACCCTCCCGCTCGACGACCACCCGCGAGCCCATCCACCGAGCGGTGTACCGCTCGATCTCCGGCTCGTCCCATCCCTCGCCCCCGTCCGGCACGACCAGCCCGCCCCCGGTCCGTCCGCGGGCGGGCGCCCACACCTCGAGTGCGAGCGCGCCGTCCTCCCCACGTATGGGAAGAACGGCACCCGCGCGCGCGAACACGGGGATGCGCGACAGGGGAGCGTCGACGAGCACCTGCGCCGGCCCCTCGTAAGCCCGCTCCGTCACCGTGTCGTACCAGCGCCCCCGCGGCAGCTGCACTGCACGCCGGTCCGCGCCCGGGCCCAGCACCGGCGCCACCAGCAGGCTGTCGCCCAGCTGGAAGGCGTCCTCGCAGTCACGCAGCGTCCGATCCTCCGGCGCAGCCCACCACAGGGGCCGTACGTACGGTGCTCCGGTACGCCGCGCCAGATGCGCCAGCGTCATGAAGTACGGCAGCAGCCGCCGGCGTTCGACGAGCGCCACGCGCGCGTGCTCCAGCACCTCGGGACCGAACTCCCAGGGCTCCCTGCGCCCCGCACGCAGACTCGCGTGCGTACGGAACAACGGCAGATAGGCGCCCAGCTGGAACCACCGGAGATACAGCTCGGGCGAAGGATCCCCGTCGAAGCCTCCGATGTCCGGCCCCGAGTACGGAACCCCGCACAGCCCGAGCCCCATCACCAGCGCCAAGGAGGCCCGCAGCCCCGGCCAGCCGGTGGCCACGTCCCCCGACCACGTCCCGCCGTAGCGCTGCATGCCGGCCCACCCGGAGCGGGAGAACAGGAACGGCCGCTCCTGGGGCGCGAGGCTCCGCAGCCCTTCGAAGCCCGCCCTGGCCATGCACAGCGCATACACGTTGTGCGCCTCACGATGGTCACCGCCCCGCCCCTCCAGGGCGTGCCGTGCCGAACGCGGCAGCGTCGACTCCCCGAACGCGGTGAACGAGGTGGGCTCGTTCATGTCGTGCCAGAAACCCGAGAACCCCTGCGCGAGCCGCTCCTCGTAGAGGCCGCCCCACCACTCACGCACACGCGCGTGCGTGAAGTCGGGAAACACCGCCTCCCCGGGCCACACGACTCCCTGCACGACCTGCCCCGACGCGTCCCGCACGAACGCGTCCTCGGCCGTCCCGCCGTCGTACACGACATTGCCGGGCAGGGCCTTGACGGCCGGGTCGACGATCGACACCAGCCGGATGCCGTCCCGCCGCAGCTCCTCGGCCAGAACGGGCAGCTTCGGGAAGCGGTCCTGGTCGACGCTGAACACCTGATGCGCGTCGAGGTGGTCGATGTCCAGGTGCACGGCATCGAGCGGCAGACCGTGTTCCACATAGCCCGCGACGATCCGCCGCACCTCCTGCTCGCTGCCGAACCCCCACCGCGCGTGCTGGTGGCCGAGCGCCCATGCGGGCGGCAGCGCGGGCGCCCCGGTGAGCGAGGCCCAGGCAAGCAGCACGCGCGCGGGAGTGCCCACCATCACCCAGCAGCGCAGCGGACCGCCGTCCATCCGCAGCTCGCTCGTCCCGCCGAGGTCGTGCCCGGACCCCGCGCCCTCCTCGCCCTCGCGCAGCGTCACCGTGCCGTCCCACGCGCTGTCGTGGAACGCCAGATGCGTACCGCCGTCGGACACCACGAGCTGCACCGGCATCGTGATGTACAGCGGGTCGTCGCCCGGCGCGAAGGCGTGGCCGGGGTCGGTGTTCCACAGCCGGTACGTACCGTCCGGCAGCCGGGGACCCGCGGCACGTCCGCCCAGGCCGAAGAAGCGCGCGTCGGCAGCCACCTCCGACCGCTGCAACCACCGCGCCGGGCCGCCGTCGACCGGCTCCCACCACCGCGGCGGCAGATCACGCCGCAGGGTCACGCCACCGGGCGTGAGCACCTCCACCGCACCGTGCCGCGAGACGACGACCGTCACCCGCTCGGCCACCACCCGCCAGCCGCCTTCCTTGTCCGGCTCCAGCACCGCCCGGGGATCGGGTTCCGGACAGCGGCCGGCCAGCGCGTACGACGGCTCGGGCTCCGCCCCGTCCCAGCCCCAGAAGACGGCCCCGTTCACGGCGACGAGAATGCGCAGCTCAGACCGGCTGAACCGGACGACACCGCCCCCCGGCCCAGGCTCCACCTCCTGCACGGGCCCGGGTACCCGCGCACGCTCCGCCCCTCGCGACGGCAGTCCGGTGGCGTCGGTCCGCCGCCTGCGCCACGCTGCTCGTACGGTACGCACGCCCTGAGCCGCCCCCACCGAAGCCACCGCTTTCACCGAACGCACCAGGTCACGACCGTTCATGCTGCTCACCCTGCCATTGACCGCGCCACGCGCGCGTGGCGTTCAACTGCCGTTCACCCGTGTCCGGACCACATCTTCACGAGGCGGACTATGTGGGACGCGCCCTGGTGCCGAAGTCGATCACATGGCATTGTCCGTGCCAGCCGCGTCACGCGCACACCCCAGCCCGTGCGCGGAGGACGCACACGACGCGCACAGTCCGGGAGCCGACCATGTCGACCGTTAGTCCCCAGCCGCTCTGGCAGCCAGACGCCGAGCGCATCGACCGGGCACGGATCACCAGGTTCCAGGCCTGGGCCGCCGAGCACCACGGCGCCCCCGCCGAGGGCGGCTACGCGGCTCTCCATCGCTGGTCGGTCGACGACCTGGACGCCTTCTGGAAAGCCGTCACCGAGTGGTTCGACGTCCGCTTCTCGACCCCGTACGCGCGCGTGCTCGCAGACCGAGCGATGCCGGGCGCCCAGTGGTTCCCCGGGGCGACCCTCAACTACGCCGAACACGCCCTGCGCGCGGCCGACACCCGCGCGGACGAACCGGCTCTCCTGTACGTCGACGAGACGCACGAACCACGCCCTGTCACCTGGGCCGAGCTGAGCCGCCAGGTCGGCTCCCTGGCCGCCGAACTGCGCGCCCTCGGCGTACGCCCCGGAGACCGCGTCAGCGGCTACCTCCCCAACGTCCCCCAGGCCGTGGTCGCCCTCCTCGCCACAGCCGCTGTGGGCGGCGTCTGGACCTCCTGCGCGCCCGACTTCGGAGCCCGCAGCGTCCTCGACCGCTTCCAGCAGGTCGAGCCCGTCGTGCTGTTCACGGTCGACGGCTACCGCTACGGCGGCAAGGAGCACGACCGACGAGAGACCGTCGCCGAACTGCGCCGCGAACTGCCCACCCTGCGCGCCGTCATCCACGTCCCCCTCCTCGGCACCGAGGCACCCGAAGGGGCCCTCGACTGGTCGGCCCTCACCTCCGCCGACACGGACCCCGTCTTCGAGCAGGTGCCCTTCGACCACCCCCTGTGGGTGCTCTACTCCTCCGGCACGACCGGCCTGCCCAAGGCCATCGTCCAGTCCCAGGGCGGCATCCTGGTCGAGCACCTCAAGCAACTCGGCCTGCACTGCGACCTGGGCCCCGAAGACCGCTTCTTCTGGTACACGTCGACCGGCTGGATGATGTGGAACTTCCTCGTCTCCGGCCTGCTCACCGGCACCACGATCGTCCTCTACGACGGCAGCCCCGGCTACCCGGACACCGGCGCCCAGTGGCGGATCGCCGAACGCACGCGAGCCACCCTCTACGGCACCTCGGCCGCCTACGTCATGGCCTGCCGCAAGGCCGGCGTGCACCCGTCCCGCGACTTCGACCTCTCCACCGTCCAGTGCGTCGCCACCACGGGCTCGCCCCTGCCGCCCGACGGCTTCCGCTGGCTCCACGACGAGGTCCGCGACGATCTGTGGATCGCCTCCGTCAGCGGCGGCACGGACGTGTGCTCCTGCTTCGCCGGAGCCGTACCGACCCTTCCGGTCCACGTCGGCGAGCTCCAGGCCCCCTGCCTCGGCACCGACCTGCAGTCCTGGGACCCGAGCGGCAGCCCGCTCGTCGACGAGGTCGGCGAACTCGTGGTCACCAACCCCATGCCGTCGATGCCCATCCACTTCTGGAACGACCCCGACGGCAGCCGCTACCACGACAGCTACTTCGACACCTACCCCGGCGTATGGCGGCACGGCGACTGGATCACCGTCACCTCCCACGGATCCGTCGTCATCCATGGCCGCTCCGACTCCACGCTCAACCGCCAGGGCGTGCGCATGGGATCCGCCGACATCTACGAAGCAGTGGAGCGCCTCCCCGAAATCAGGGAGTCCCTCGTCCTCGGCATAGAGCAGCCCGACGGTGGCTACTGGATGCCCCTGTTCGTGCACCTGGCCCCCGGAGCCGCCCTCGACGAGGCCCTGCTGAACCGCATCAAGCAGACCATCCGCGAAGAACTCTCGCCGCGCCACGTCCCCGACGAGATCATCGAGGTACCCGGCGTCCCACACACCCTCACCGGCAAGCGCATCGAGGTCCCGGTCAAACGCCTCCTCCAAGGCACCCCACTGGAGAAGGCGGTCAACCCCGGCTCCATCGACAACCTCGACCTCCTGACCTTCTACGAGGACCTCGCCCGCAAACGCGCCTGACCGAGGTCGTCCACGCCGCGTCAGACCACTCCCCGTCACCATGGCCGCTGACGGGGAACGTGGGACTCAACCACGTTGACCTGCTGCTTTAATCACGGCTCGCCTTCGCGGCCACCTCCGCCAGCCCTCGTTGTCAGTGCCGTCGATTACTGTGAGTGAGCATTGATCGACTGTGCACAGGGGGAAAGACAATGGCGCACACCGACAGCCGGACCATGCGACGCGTCCTGCGCCGCGAAATCGCCGGCACCATCGGCCTGCTGACCGACGAGCACGACTTCCGAGCCATGCGCTGCTACCGCAGCTTCACCTTCGACGACCACGCGACCTACCTCAAACAGATGGAAGGCCTCCTCAGGACACGGACCCTGCAGGGCAGCCACACCACGGTGGCCCTCTTCGATCCCGAGGACTACGCCGAGTTCTGCACGCAGAAGAGCCTGGACCCCGACCACCCGTCGAGCCGCACACGCTTCACGGCCCAGCTCGCGGTGACAGGCCCGACTCTCCCGTACGAGGGCCAGCCTCTCGCCGACCTCTTGGCGGCCCTGGTCGACGAGGGCGTGCGGCAGGCCACCTGGGAGTACGCGACCACACTCCTCGCGCGTCTGGGCGCCTGTACGTCCTGCGGCGAGGACCTCGGACGCACCGCCTTCGCCCGGGCCTCGGACCTCCTCGTCCGCATCCTCGACACGGCCCCACCCGGCGACCGGCACCTCGTCTGCAGCGTCACCGGGCCGCCCGAAACCCTCATCGCCGCACTCCATGCCGCCGACACGGGCGGCACCTTGAAACTGGACGAGACCGAAGCCCTCGAGTTCACCACCGTCCTGGCCCTCGGCCTGGCCACCGAAAGCCCCGGTGGACTCGTCATCCGCGCCAGCGCCCCAGCCATGCCCGACCGCGTCTACGGCTGGCGCCTGCGCGCCTACGGACTCGACCCCCTCACCGCGGGAGAGGTCTTCGACGCCTACTGCACCGACGTCGAGTCCGGCGACCTCATCTCCCCGGAATCCAACGTCGACTACTGCGAGCCGCCCGACCTCGGGGAGGAGAAGCCCGCCCGGGGACACAACCACTGAAACGCGGGAGGGGCGCCCCACGTGAGTGG
>NZ_JBHUQX010000107.1:0-23291 GCF_042674225.1 Streptomyces sp. NPDC056948 | reverse complement strand
ACCTTGAGGGTGCCGCCGACGAAACCGCCCGCACCTCCGCTCGCCATGCTGTTGCCGGCTCCGCCCTCGCCCCAGACCCGTACGTTGAGCTGTGTCACACCCGACGGCACCTTGAACTCCTGCGCGCCGTCCGTCGGGACGAACAGGCGGCAGCCGGAGAAGCCCTCCGTCGGCCCGCACGCCTTCCCGGCGGGCACGGCGGCACCGGCGGCCGAAACCCCCGTCAGAGCCGTCCCCCCGGTCAGCGCCAGCAGCGTCAACGCGGCCGCGCCGCGCCGGAATCTGGTCCGGCGCGGCACAACGGAATCGTGATGCATCAAGAAAACTCCCCAACTTGTCACAAGCTCCCCCCCAGGGAGCCATGAAATACTCGATCAGAATCGAACAAGACCAGTGGGACAGCTGATCAAACCCGGGGCTGTCGGTCAACCGAGAATGGTTGATTCCGGACGGTCGGCGGGGGCCGCGATGCGCAGGGCCTCCACCAGCTCCCGGTACAGCGTGTCCGTGGCGAGCAGTTCCCCGTGGCCGCCCCGGGCGCGGACCCGGCCCGCCTCCATCACCACGATGGTGTCCGCGTCGATCACGGTCGACAGCCGGTGGGCGATCGTGACCACGGCACCCGTGGCCGCGCGGGCGCGGACGCAACTCTGCACGGCGGCCTCGGTCAGCCCGTCGAGCTGGGCCGTCGCCTCGTCCAGGAGCAGCACGTCCGGTGTGCGCAACAGGGCCCGGGCCAGGGCGATGCGCTGCCGCTCGCCGCCCGACACGGCCGTGCCGGACAGGGGCGTGTCGAGTCCGTCGTCCAGGGCGTCGACCTTCTCGGCCAGCCGTACCTCGTCCAGGACCCGCCGCAGTTCCGCGTCCGTCGCGTCCGGGCGGGACAGCAGGAGGTTGTCGCGGATCGTCCCGGGCACGACCGGCGTGTCCTGCTCGACGTACGCCAGGCGCGACCGGATCTCGTCGTGGCTGTGGTCGCGGTAGGGGCGGCCGTCCAGGAGCAGTTCGCCGCCGGTCGGCTCCAGGAAGCGCAGCACCAGGGAGAACAGAGTCGTCTTGCCCGCGCCCGAGGGCCCGACGATCGCGGTGTGCCCGTGCCGCGGGATGACCAGATCGACGCCGCGCACCGCCGGTTTCGCGTCGGGGCCGTAGGCAGCGGTGACGTCCCTCAGTTCCAGTACGGGGGTGTCCTGTACGGGCGTGTTCCGTACGGCCGCCTCCCGAACAGGAACATCCCGCACGACCCCGTCTCCCTCCTCCGAGTCCAGGTCGTCCGTCTCCCGGATCCGCTCCGCCGCCGCGATCCCGGACTGGAGCGCGGTGATGTTCTGGCTGAGTTCGCTGATCGGGTCCATCAGCCCGAACGCGTAGAGCAGGAACGCGATGAGCCTGGAGACCTCGAGGTCCCCCTCGGCGACCCGCCAGGCGCCCACTCCCAGGACCAGGATGATCGCCAACTCGATGCCTGCCAGCGCGATCGTCCAGGCCAGGGCCTCGCGGCGGTTCGCGCGGACGCCGTGCTCGGCGGAGACGCGCGCGTCGGCCACGATGCGTTCGGCCGTGCGGTCCTCGGCCCGGCCGGCCTTCACCGTGCGGATCGCGCGCAGCGCGCCCTCCAGATTGCCGCCGAGCCGTCCGAGGTGGTCCTGGGCGCGCTGCTGCGCGGTCGCGATCCCGGGCATGAGGACGCCGAACAGGACGGCGACCACCGCCACCGCAGCCGCGACCGTGCCCAGCAGCACCAGGTCGAGGACGCCCATGAGGACGAGGGTCCCGAAGAGCATGACCACGGCGTTGATCAGGCCGACCGGGGCGCCGGTGGCGGCCTGGTGCAGCAGGACCGTGTCGGAGGTGACGCGGGTGACGAGTTCGCCGGGCGGGCGCCGGGTGACGGCGGGGACGGTGGCCCGCAGGAAACGCCGCACCATCGACTCACGGGCCCGGAGCACCACACGCTCGCCCAGTTCGCCGAGCAGCGTCCACTGCCAGTACATGACGGCACTGCCGACCACCAGCAGGACCAGCAGGGCCACCAGCGGCCCCCGCAGCGAGTCCGAACCGCCGAGCGCGTCGAGCACGCCCTTCGTGACCATCGGGGTGGCCAGCCCCATCCCGGACCCCACCAGCGCGAGGACGAGGGCCAGGGCCAGGGAGCGCTGGTGGGGCCGGGCGAACGACCAGAGGATCCGCAGCCGCGGAACGGACACCTTGCGAGACGTGCCTTCCGGAACAGTCATGATGCCGAGTGGAACATCAGTGTTCCATTACGGTCAAGAGATTTTCATCATGGGAGACGCGCTACCGTATGCGCATGGTTGAGGAGCGGAGCGGGGCGGCCGAGAGCGGAACCCGGGCACGCACGCGGCGCGCCATCATCGACGCCGCCATCGGCCTGCTGGCCGGTGACCCGACCGCGTCGCTCGGCGACGTCGCCGCGGCGGCGGGTGTGGGGCGTACGACCGTCCACCGCTACTTCCCCGAGCGCTCCGACCTGCTCACGGCCATCGGCACGGACATCCTGGAGAAGGTCGAGGCGGCGACCGATCGCGCCCGGCTCGACGACGGCCCGGCCGCCAAGGCCCTGGAGCGGCTCTGCCAGGAGTACTTCGAGCTCGGCGACGGCCTCACGCTGATGTTCGAGACGCCGCAGCTCGCGACCTGGTCCGGCTGGGACGAGGAGACCGCCGCCGACCAGCACTTCCTGCACACGGTCCGGCGCGGGCACACGGACGGCAGCATCGACTCCGAGCTGGACGACGAGTGGGTCCGCAACCTGGTCTGGTCCCTGCTGTACTCGGCCTGGGCGCACACCCGCACCGCCGGCGCCTCGAAGCACTCCGCCATGACGCTGTGCCTGCACACCCTGCGCAAGGCCATCGCCCCGTAGCTCCCGCCGTGTTGGGGATTTCTTCGTCACGTCCGACTCATTGACGGCGCGCGGCTCCCAGCCCTACCGTCTGGCCGAATTGCCGAACCTGGTTCGTGATATCGAACGCGCTCGTGATATCGAACGCGTCTGACCCGCTGCACTCCGTACCCCGACGGAAGGCCGAGCCCCCATGACCTCCACCCCCCGCAGACCCTCCCGCCGCCATGTCCTCGGCATGGCCGCGACCGTGCCGCTCGCTCTGACCACCGACTTGGCCCTGGGCGCCGGCGGGGCCCGCGCGGCGACGGGCCCGGCGTATGTGATGGCCTCCTTCACCGAGTCCCCGAACGGGCTCGGCACCGACTACGGCCTGCATCTCGCCGTCAGCCTCGACGGCCTGGAGTGGACGCCGCTGAACCAGAACAGGCCGGTGGTCACGCCCACCCAGGGCGCCGGCGGTCTGCGCGACCCGTTCGTGCTGCGCAAGCAGGACGGCACGTTCGTCGTGCTGGCCACCGACCTGAAGGGCACCGACTGGAGCCGCAACAGCCAGTACATCCACGTCTGGGACTCCGCCGACCTGCGCTCCCTCACCGGCTACCGCCTGCTGAAGCTGCACGACATGACCACCCACAGCTGGGCCCCGGAGGCCTTCTGGGACGCCTCACGCGGGCAGTACGGGGTCGTCTACTCGTCGGTCAACGCGAGCGGCCACAACGTGCTGATGGTCAACTACACGACCGACTTCCGTACGGTGTCCGCGCCCCAGGTCTTCTTCGACCCGGGCTACGACGTGATCGACGGCAGCTTCGCCCTCGGCGTCGGCGGCACGAACTACATGTACTTCAAGGACAGTTCGAAGCAGACCCTGGTCGGCGCCCGGTCCGCGACCCTCGCCCCGGGTAGCTGGCAGGTCTTCAGCACGCCGGCGGCCCACGGCGGCACCGAGGCCCCGATCCTGATGCGGTCGCAGTCGACCGGCACCTGGTACCTCTGGGGCGACACCTACACGCCCAACGGCGTCTTCTACGCCTGGCAGACCACCGACCTGGCCTCCGGCACCTGGACGCCGGTCGACCAGCGCCGCTACACCCAGCCGGTGAACTCCAAGCACGGCAGCATCGCGCCGCTCACGGGCACGCAGTACGACAACCTCCTCGCGCACTGGGGAGCCCCTGCCTGGAACCGGCTGAAGTCGTACAACCACCCGGACCGCTACGTCCGTCACGCCGGTTTCGCGGGCCGGATCGACCCCTACCCCTTCGACCCGTACACCGACGCCCAGTGGAAGCTCGTCCCCGGCCTCGCCGACGCGTCCGGGGTGTCCTTCCAGTCGGTCAACTACCCGGAGCGGTATCTGCGGCACTACGACTACGCGCTGCGGCTCGACGTCAACGACGGCACCGCGGCGTTCTCCGGGGACGCCACGTTCCACAAGGTCGCCGGGCTCGCGGACGCGGGCTGGACGTCGTTCCGCTCGCACAACAACCCGACGCGCTACATCCGCCACTCCGGCTACGCCCTGCGCATCGACCCCGTCTCCACCGCCACGGACCGGGCGGACGCGACGTTCCGTATCGGCTACTGACCCGCGGTCGAGATCGGTCGAGCGGGAAGGCGGGAAGGCCGGGCCGGGCTCCCGAGCGGCACACGCGGGGACGCGTCGGCCCGGACCGGCCTTCCACTGCCCGCAATCTGCCACCCGGCACCGCACACCGCCTCCCGGGAAGGCCCGAACGAGGACGGGGGGGGCCGGGGACGGCGGGGTGAGGACTCCGGATCGCGCCTGGGATGATGCGTGCATGTCGATCCTCGCCACGCTCGCGGTGCTGGCTCTCGCCGCCCTCCACGCCTACATCCTGGTGCTGGAGATGTTCCTGTGGACCACTCCACGCGCCCGCGCCGCCTTCGGCACCACCGCCGAGTTCGCGGCGGAGACCAAGGCCCTGGCCGCCAACCAGGGCCTCTACAACGGCTTCCTCGCGGCCGGCCTGCTGTGGGGCGCGGTGGCGTCCGACCCGGTGGGCTTCCAGGTCTCGGTGTTCTTCCTGGTGTGCGTGGCGGTCGCGGGGGTCTACGGCGCGGCCACCGCCAGCCGGAAGATCCTCTTCGTGCAGACCGTCCCGGCACTGGTCGCCCTCGCCTTGGTGCTGCTCGCGCACTGAGCGGCGGGGCCGGGCGTCACTCGCCCTGCGCGACGGCCCGCTCCATGAGCAGCTCCGCCTCCGCCTCGGCCGTCGCGGACGGCACCACCAGCAGGTCGTAGCGGCCCCGGCCGAGCGCGAGCAGACAGGCGGTGTGAGGCGCGGTGGGCGAGTCGGCGCGGCCCACGTGCACCGTGCACCCGGCGACGACCATCCGCTCCGGGCAGTCCTGCCAGATGCCCCCGTGGACCAGGACGCTGCTGATACGCCCCCAGGCGCGCGGCAGCACGCCCAGCAGTCCGGTCAGCTCCCGCGCCAGGTCGTCCGAGCGGGGCCACCACGCCCCGTCGATACGGCGTGCCGTACGGCCGAAGCGCGTGGGCTCGGCGAGCCGCAGCCGGACGTCCCGCGGTGCGGGGAGCGGCGGCGGGGACGAGGAGGCGGACGTCATCGGGGCTCCTGCTGCGAACGGGGGGCGTGGCCAGGAGACCGTTCAGCCACCGGTTGCGCCATACCCCCGGTCTCTCCACCGTACGCCGCGGGGCGGTGCGGGGGCCGGGGCCGTCCGCACCGCCCGCCGGGTACCGGTCAGAGGCCGTAGCGGTTCTTCAGATGGCGCCAGAAGTCACGCGCCATCCACTTGTCGAACTCGGTGATCTGCGTGGCGCTGCCCGCCTTCATCAGGAAGCAGCACTGGCCGGTCGGCGACCAGTCGTAGAAGTCGTCGAGGCCGAAGGTGTGGCCGACCTCGTGCAGGTAGATGTGGATGTTCTCCTGGTTCAGGGCGCCGGTGAAGTACTCCTGGCCCATGCGCTGGCCCCAGTCGCCGCCCGCGCCGCCGCCGAAGCCCTTCGTCAGCCACAGCGACTGGTCGTAGTGGCGGGCGGCGCCGCCCGGACACTTCGAATAGTTGCCGTCCTGGTGGAAGAAGCGGCCGCAGTCCGGGGCGCACTGCGGGGCGCCGCCGCCGTCGAGATTGCCGGCGTAGATGTCGACGGAGTTGTCGGTCCACTGGAGGGTGGAGCGGTTCTTGACGGCCCAGCCGACGATGTTGACCGGGACATTGGTGTACGGCCAGGCGTTGTGCCCCTTGCCGTTCTCGGTCATGGCCGTCATCCACTTGCCGAACTGCTTCTTCAGCGCCGCGTGGATCCGGTCGCGCAGGGCGGCGCTGACCGGGGCGTCGGACTCCCAGCGGACGCAGTAGTTGACGCTGCCCCGGTTGGCCATGACCTGGTCCCAGCCGTAGTTCCGGAAGCCGTACAGGTTCGGGTAGGTCGTCTCCACGTGCCGCCAGACCTCGTTCAGGGGCTGGACGAGGTTCGCGGGCGGGTTCCACTCGTCGGCGGCCTGCGCCTTGCCGTTCGCCATGCCGGGCGTGGCGAAGACCGCGGCTAAGACGGCGAGCACGGTGATCAGTCGCGCGAGATGTCTGCGCATGGTGATCTCCCTCGTGTGGGGGGACGGGGTATCACCGTCAGGTCGTCGCCGGCGCGGCAGAGGTTGCCCACTTTTTACCGACGGACATTCCGGGCGCTTTATGGCAATCCGTCGGCGATACTCGGAGTATGAAAACGGCCACGTATGAACTGCTGGCGGCGTCGTCGGATCACGCGATCGCCGTGGCCATCGCCTTCGTCTGCGGGCTGATCGTGGCCTGCGCGCTGATCTGGGGCGTACGGGTCGGGATGCGGGTCATGGACAAGGACACCCACCACCCCGGCCTGGAGGAACAACCACACGTCCCGGACGGCGGGCCGGTCCACGAGATGCGCGAGAGGCGCGAGCCCGACGAGATGCCGATCACGACGCAGGACGGCGACCGGATCCTGCCCCACGACCTCCACCACGCGAGCACCAGGACGGGCAAGGACCAGAACCCGCGCCGTTGGTCGCCCGGATCCAGCGGATCCTTCGGCGGCGGCGGCCTCGGACGCACGTGACGCCTATGGCCGCCCGCCACCGGACACGCTGCAGGACGGCCGGAGCGGCGCTGGCGCTCGCCCTGGCCGCCGTGCTCACCGGCTGCAACGGCGGCTACGACAGCCCCTCGGACACCGCGAGCAAGGCGGAGTCGGCGGTCGAGTCGGCCACGGCGGAGGCCCAGCGCCGGCTGGACGACATCCAGGACGGCGTCGACGTCAAGGGTGATGTGAAGGCCGGTCCTACCACCGTCGGCTCCGACGGCCGGGCCCGGACCGAGGTCACTGTGAACAACACCGACGACGCGGCCCGGTCCTTCGCCGTCCAGGTGAACTTCACCGACTCCGGGAACCAACTGATCGACACGGTCATCGTCACGGTGAACCAGGTGCAGCCGAACCACACCGCCACAGCCACCGCCCGCAGCACGCACGACCTCTCCGGCAAGGTCCAGTCCGACATCGCCCGCGCCGTGCGCTACTGACCTGCGCCACCCGCCGGAAGGGCCGGGGCCGACGGGCACGCCCAGGTGCCGTCGCGGGCCGCGGTGGTCGCACAGGCCTCGCGGTCGTCCTTGTCACGGACGGTGACCCGGGCACCGGGGTGCGCCTGGCCGGCGATCAGCGGTACGCCGGACAGCGGACGGGTCAGCGTCGGCCCGGCCAGACCCACGGTGACAGAACACCGGCCGACGGCCCGCCGTACGCCGCGCGCGTCGATGATCCGCAGGACGCAGTCCCACAGCCGGCTGCCGGGCGCGGCGCCCGCGGGCATTCCCACAGGTGGCACGCCCTGCTCGCCCACGCGGGCGACCCCACGCCCCATAGGGGCGCGGGGAACTGCGCGACCAGCCACGACGCCGCCGCAGCCAAACGACCACGGGGCCACGCCCCAAAGGGGCGCGGGGAACTGCGCCACCAGCCACGACGCAAGCCGCAGACGAACCACGACGGGGCCACGCCCCAAAGGGGCGCGGGGAACTGCGCGACCAGCCACGACGCCGCCGCAGACGAACCAACACGGCCCCACCCAGCGGAGCGCTCAGCGGCCGAGCCACACCGTCGTGTCCGGCCCGACCTGCCCGTCCTCCAGGGGCGCACTGCTCAGCAGCACCTCACCGGCCGGCAGCGGCACCGCCGTACCGGACAGGTTCGTCACGCACCGCCAGCCCTCACTGCGGTCGAACCTGAGCACCCCGTCCGGAGCGTCCGGCGCCCAGGTCAGCTCCTCTCCGGCAAGGAGCTTGCGGCGCAGCCTGAGGGCCGTGCGGTACAGCTCCAGGGTGGAACCCTCCACCCCGTCCTGGGCCTCGACGGCGTACGCGGCGAAGCCGGACGGCTGCGGCAGCCAGGCACCGCCCGGCCCGAAGCCGTACGACGGTCCGGCCGTCGTCCACGGCAGCGGCACCCGGCAGCCGTCGCGGCCCTTGCGGACGTGGCCCGTCTGCTCCCAGATCGGGTCCTGGAGCACCTCGGTGGGCAGGTCGGCGACCTCGGGCAGGCCGAGTTCCTCGCCCTGGTAGACGTACGCCGAGCCGGGCAGCGCCAGCATCAGCAGGGTGGCCGCCCGGGCCCGGCGCAGACCGGCCGCCTCGTCTACGGCCGGGGCATGACCGCCGGACAGGAGCCAGGCGTTGAGGTCGGTGCCGGGTGGCAGCATCAGCCGGGAGGCGTGGCGTACGACGTCGTGGTTGGAGAGCACCCAGGTGGCCGAGGCCCCGGCAGCCCGGGCGGTCTCGAGCGAGTCGACGATGACCTGCCTCAGCTCCCCGGCGCCCCAACCGGCCTCCAGATACTCGAAGTTGAAGGCCTGCCCCAGCTCGTCCGGACGGGCGTACAGCGCACGCCTGGCGCCCGGCACCCAGGCCTCGGCGACGGCCATGCGCGGCGGGCGGTAGGCGTCGAGGATCTTGCGCCAGTCGCGGTAGATCTCGTGCACGTCGTCACGGTCGTAGAGGGGGTGCGTGCCGGGCGGCAGGCCGGTGAGCGCCTCCTCGCCGCCCGACGCGTGCGTGCCGAGGTCGCGCAGGGGTTCGCTCAGGTCCTTGACCAGGGCATGGGCGACGTCGATGCGGAAGCCGTCGACCCCGCGGTCGGACCAGAAGCGCAGGGTGGTGCGGTAGTCGGCGCGGACCTCCTGGTTCTCCCAGTTGAGGTCGGGCTGCTCGGGGGCGAACAGGTGCAGGTACCACTGCCCGTCGGGGACGCGCTTCCAGGCGCTGCCGCCGAAGACGGACTGCCAGTCGGTGGGCGGGAGTCCGCCGTGCTCACCGCGGCCGTCGCGGAAGACGTAACGGTCGCGGGCCGCCGAGCCGGGCCCGGCGGCGAGGGCCTCCTGGAACCAGACGTGCTGGTGCGAGGAGTGGTTGGGCACGATGTCGACGATGACCTTCAGACCGAGGCGGTGCGCCTCGGCGACCAGGGCGTCGAAGTCGTCGAGGGTGCCCAGGCGGGGGTCGACGTCCCTGGGGTCGGCGACGTCGTAGCCGCCGTCGGCGAGCTCGGACGGGTAGAAGGGGCTCAGCCACAGGGCGTCCACGCCCAGGGCCGCGAGGTGGGTGAGGCGGCGGGTGATGCCGCGCAGGTCTCCGAGTCCGTCGCCGTCGGCGTCGGCGAAGCTGCGGGGATAGACCTGGTAGACGACGGCCTGCCGCCACCAGTCGGGATCCCGGGACGACAGGTCGAGAGTGGAGCGATCGGTCACGCGGTCTCCTTCGCAGGGCATACGGGCGACAGCATTGAATCTGTCCAGAATGCCGGAAAAAGGAAACATCGGGGTGGTCGGAGTGATCCATTCCTGCTGTGATGAAAGTGTGATGGAGGAGTAACTCCCTTTGCATACCCGCAGGTTGACAGCGTGCTGCGGCGCCGCGACGATGAGGTCGCACTGTGGCGCATGTGACCAATGAGCCCAGTGTTTCTCAGACCACTCACCCCGGTACGGCCGGCCGCCGCGTGCTGCCCTGCTGCCGTCACCCGGGTTCCGGCACACGCCAAGAAATGGGATCGCATGTCCATAGCGAGACGTGTCACCGCGCGACGCCTGCTGGGGACGGGCGCCGCCACCCTCGCCCTCTGCGCCGCCTCCGCCACCACCGCGTTCGCGCACGGTACGCCCGGTGGCGACGGCTGGTCGTCCGGCGGCAGCTACAAGCCCGGGACGGGCGCGGGGACGGAGACCGGCACCGACCGCTGCCAGTTCTCGCTCGACGGCACGAATTTCCACGACTCGGTGAAGGTCGACGACCAGAACCTGAAGCCGACCGAGGACGGCAAGGTCCACATCAAGGTCCGCACCGCCGGTGACGCGGCGACCTGCACGGCCTCCCTGGCCTCCTACCTCGCCCACGGCGCGACCTTCGGGACCTCGGGCGAGCAGGTGTTCGTCGACTTCGACACGGTGACGGTCAAGCCGGGCTCCACCGAGTCGCTCGACATCGCCATCCCGGACAAGGGCTGCTTCGGGCAGATCGACCTCTACCGGGGCGCGGTGAAGTTCGACGGCGAGCTCGACGCGAAGGACGGCTTCGAGCACGGCGAGCTGCCCAAGGGCCCGGACCGCCCGGTCATCAAGGACAAGCTGATCGCGGCCTGGAACGGCGGCACGGAGGACTGCACGAAGACGCCCCCGCCGGCTCAGACGCCGCCCCCGTCCAGCCCGCCGGCCAGCCCCTCGGAGCCGCCGGCCGAGCAGTCGACGCCGCCGGCCCCCTCGGAGCCGTCCGAGCCCTCGTCCCCGCCCGCGACGGACACGCCCACCCCGTCCGAGTCCGAGTCCTCGACGCCCCCGGCCCCCAAGCCGAACGGCGGTGGCGGCGACCTCGCCGAGACCGGCGCGAACAGCAGCACCGGCCCGATCGCCTTCGGCGCGGCGGCCCTGCTGGCGGGCGGCGCGGCGATGATGATCGTCACCCGCCGCCGCACGGCGAAGCGCAACGCCTCCGGCGCCTGAGCCGGACGGCTCCTGAGCGCCTGAGCCAGGCCACCCCACTCCCCGCCCTGCCGTCACCCCTCCAAGCCTGCGGCAGGGCGGGGTTCGTCGTCAGACGACCTCTGCCATCTCGCTCTGCAGACTGGTCGCCTTCTGCAGCAAGCTCCGCATGACGACCATCAGCATCGCGAACGCCGCCCCCACGGCGACTCCCGCCGTCGCGGTGGCCAGGGCGCTCTCGACGTCCATGCCGTCGCCGGGAGAGGGGATCTCGGCGACGGCCAGATGCCCGGCGACCCCGAGCGCCAGGACGGTCGCCACGACCGAGGCGCCGATGATGACGTCGACCCACCGGAAGGCCCGCGGCGTGAAGATCGCGTCCCGCTGCACCATCGTGAGCAGCATCCACACGGCGACGAGCGCGACCTGTACGCAGACGACCCCCACGATCGCCACGGCCGCATAGGGCGTGGCGAACGGTGCGTAGGGCGGGAAACGGTCGACCTCGTCGGCCGCCGTCGTCGGTATGACCACGAACTGCCCGAAGAGCCCGGCCAGGACGGCGAAGGCGATACCGGCCCGGAGCGCGACGATGAGGAAGCCATTCATTTATCGATTCTCGATCGATATCGATCGAAAGTCAATCGATCCCCGTGCAATCCCCCTGTGCAATCCCGGTGCCCGCTTCCGCGCTACAGCGTCTCCAGGTACAGGTTGACGTACCGCTCCACGTCCACGTCCAACGCCACGTCCACCAGGGGCTGTTCGCGCACGCCCTCGTGGATCTCGGACTCACCGGGGCGCGGGCGGCGGTCGACGATCGTCTGGCCGCGGGCGGGGCCGGGGGCGAGGACGACCTCGACCGGCAGGGCCTCGGTGGTGATGCCCTTCGGGTCGACGACCGCGCAGATCGCACCCGCGTCGCCGAGGCCCCCCATGGGCGTGGGGTCGCCGGAAGTCGCCGGGTCGCGGTGGGCGAGCAGCTCACCGGCCAGCCGCATACTCGGTTCCGCGCTCGTGCGCAGCCGCTGCACCTCCCCGGCGGGCACCAGGACCCGCTTGAACACGTCCAGGCCGTACATCGTGATCGGCACCCCCGCGGTGAGCAGGACCGCGGCGGCCTCCGGGTCGTGCCACACGTTGAACTCCGCGACCGGCGTGGCGTTCCCGGTCGCCACCGCGCCGCCCATGAACACGATCCGCTCGATGTTGCGGGTCACCTCGGGGTGCGTCCGCAGCAGCAGCGCGATGTTCGTCAGGGGCGCGGTGGGGATGAGCGTGACCGGCCTCGGCGAGGCGAGGATCTCGCGGCGCAGCAGCGTCACCGCGTCCACGTCGACCGGCACCCGGGTCGGCGCGGGCAGCCCCAGATCCCCCATGCCGTCCTGCCCGTGCACATGCCGCGCCGTCCGCACGGGCTCGATCAGCGGCCGCTCGGCGCCCCGGGCCACGGGGATGTCACCGGCACCGGCCACCTCCAGCACGGTCAGGGTGTTGCGGACGACTCCGTCCACGTCGGTGTTCCCGGCCACGCAGGTGATCGCGCGTACGTCGAGCGCCGGGTGCCGTACGGCGAACAGCAGGGCGAGGGCGTCGTCGACGCCGGTGTCACAGTCGATGATCACCGGGATGGGCTGACCGTCCGTCACGGCGAGGGCTCCTTCCACTGGTCCCGGGCTGGGCTCCGTACGAGCGACCCTACGCGCCCCTCGAACGGGCGAACCGACGCCGGGGCGCACACGGGAAGGACGTAGGGAGACGGCAGGGAGTACGACAGCAGAGCCAGCCGAGGACGACAGGAGAGACGCCATGCCGGAACACGGTCCCGCCCAGCAGCAGCCCACCACCGAGCTCGACCCCCGCTACAGCTCCGCGCTCAACCCCCGCCCGGGCGCCTCGGGCGTCACCGCCACCGAGTGGGACGAGGCGCAGCGGCGGCTGGGGGCCGCCGAGATCTTCTGGGTGTCCACGGTCCGGCCCGACGGCAGGCTGCACGTCACGCCCGTCATCGCCGCCTGGCACGACGGGGTGCTGTACTTCTCCACCGGCCGGCAGGAGCAGAAGGCCAAGAACCTCGAGCGGGACGCCCACTGCGCGCTGACCACCGGCGCGAACTCCCTCACCGAGGGCTTCGACCTGGTGGTCGAGGGCAGGGCGCGCCCGGTCGCCGACCCGGCACTGCTGGAGGAGGTGATCGCGGCGTACGAGGAACAGTACGGGCCGCACATCACCTCCCCCGAGGGCACCTTCCACGGCATCGGCGACGCGTTCCGCAAGGGCGACGACATCGTGTACGCGGTCGCCCCGGACACGGCCTACGGCTTCGGCCGGGACAACGGCGTCTACTCCCACACGCGTTGGTCGTTCTGACCTACGCGTAGGTCGTGCTGAGCCCGTCCTACGCCCGGTCCCACAGCTCGGTGCCGCGGGACGCCACCCGGGCGGCGATCCGCCGCAGCAGTTCGCCGGCGGGGAGGGCAGGGGGCCGGTGGCCGTCTCGCAGGCGTGGGGACGCGAGGTCCGCCGCGGCCTCCCGTTGTCCGATCACCGCCTGGTACGGGACCAGCCGGGCCGCCCGGATGCGGGCGCCGAGGGTGCCCTGTTCGGGGCCTGCCACCTCGGCGCGCAGGCCGAGTTCGCGGGCCCGGTCGGCCAGGGCGTGGGCGTTGTCCGCCTGGTCCTCCGCGACCGGCAGGACGACGAGCTGCACCGGCGCCAGCCATGCCGGGAACGCGCCGCCGTGTGTCTCCAGGAGGTGCGCCACCGCGCGTTCCACGCTGCCGATGATGCTGCGGTGCACCATGACCGGGCGGTGCTTCGCCCCGTCCGCGCCGATGTAGTGCAGGTCGAAGCGTTCGGGCTGGTGGAAGTCGATCTGGACGGTGGACAGGGTGCTCTCGCGGCCGGCCGGATCGGTGATCTGTACGTCGATCTTGGGGCCGTAGAACGCGGCCTCGCCCTCGGCGGCCTCGTAGGGGGTGCCGGAGCCGTCCAGGACCTCCCGGAGCAGGGCGGTGGCCCGCCGCCACAGCTCCGGGTCGGCCACGTACTTGCCGCCCTCGCCGGGCAGCGAGAGACGGTGGCGGGACGCGCGGATGCCCAGATCCTCGTAGGCGCGGCCGATCAGCTCCAGCGCGGATCGCGCCTCCTCGACGGCCTGTTCCAGGGTGCAGAAGATGTGCGCGTCGTTGAGGGTGATGGCCCGCACCCGGGTCAGCCCGCCGAGGACACCGGAAAGCTCCGAGCGGTACATGCCGCCCAACTCGGCCATCCGGAGGGGGAGTTCGCGGTAACTGTGGGAGCGGGAACGGTAGATGAGGGCGTGGTGGGGGCAGAGGCTGGGGCGCAGCAGGACCTGTTCCGCGCCCAGGTCCATCGGCGGGAACATGTCGTCGCCGTAGTGGTCCCAGTGCCCGGAGATCTCGTACAGCTCGCGTTTGCCGAGGGCGGGCGAGTACACGTGCCGGTAGCCGGCCCGCCGTTCCGCCTCGAGGATGTACTCCTCCAGGGTGTGCCGCACGACCGCCCCGTCGGGCAGCCAGTACGGCAGCCCGGCGCCCATCAGCGGGTCGGTGTCGAAGAGGTTCAGTTCGCGGCCGAGCCGGCGGTGGTCGTGCATGGTGGTCTCCCTCGGATCTGAGGCGAGCACCACGCGACGAAGCCCCGGGGCACTCGCCCCGGGGCTTCGGACATCTGGGTCAGCTGTCAGCGCGCCGGGACACTCTCCGGCGTCGTCGTGAGAGACGGGAACGGCTGGGCGCGCTGCATGGGCGGGACCGTAACAGGGCCTCGGCGCCCGGGCGACGGAATTTCCGCGCCGGAACCCCTCGGCACCCCCCTGTCGGCCCCGCACCCGCGCTGCCCGTCCTCACCCGAACAGCCCGTCGCACTGGTGTGCCGCCCGTCGTGGTGGTGCCGTATGAGCACAGACCCGATCTCGGAGAGCCCGCCCGCCAGAAGGCGCCTCCACATGAGCCCCGCGCAGGAGGCACCCCCGATGACGCACCCTCCGGCCACCGCCCGTGTCCTCCTCGCCTCCGCGCTGTCCGTGACCGGACTGCTGACCACGGCCGCCTGTTCCTTCGAGAACGAGACGCGGCCACGGTGGTTCTCCGCCTCCGCCCCCGCCACGGCCGTCTCGCCCGCCGGCGAGCAGCCCGCCGGCTCCGGGGCCGCGCTCACCGAGGCCCAGGCCCAGGCCGCGCTGATCACGGAGGCCGACCTGGGCGAACCGTGGGGGCCGACGCGGGGTGCCAGGACCTGGCGGGACGGGCTGCTCAAGGCGACCACGGAGAAGCGGGACTGCCAGCGGCTGCTCGACGCCCTCTACGCCGAGGACCTCTTCGGCACACCGAAGGGCACGCACGCGGTGTCCGCGCTCGACGACGCCGACACCGACGCCCAGTTGCGCTACCAGGTCGCCGCCCACCGCCCGGCGGACGTCGACCGCGCCCTCGGCTGGATGAAGTCGCTGCCGCGCACGTGCGGGCAGTTCATGGCCGCGACCACGCGCGGCGGCGTCCAGACCGTCGAGGTCAGCAGGATGCCGCTGCCTCCGGTGGGGAACGCCCGCCAGGCCCTGCGCGTGACGCTGGCCGGCGAGACGGAGGAGGGGGAGCTGACGTACCTCACCATGGACCTCGCCGCCGCACGCGTCGGCGAGGAGGCCATCACCGTCACCAACGCCGGCCTGGACGAGGTGCACGCGGAGGTCACGCAGCAGACCGTGCAGCTCGGGGTGCAGCGGCTGACCGATCTCAGGAAGCAGGGCCGGGCGCAGATCTGACTGCTCCCCCTGATCCCGTCCGTTCCCGTCAGTCCCGTCAGTCCCGTTCGAAGCGTGTGCGGTGGGCGAGCACGTCGCGTGCCGTGTCGAGGGCCGTGCACCCGCGCGCGAAGGCGTCCGCCCGCAGCCGCGCGAGCGCGTCGTCCGCACCGACGCCGAGCTGCGCCATGATCATGCCGACGGCCTGGTAGACCTCGTCGTGGTCCGCGGCCAGCCCGCTCAGCCAGGCCTCCCCGTCCCGCGCCTCGGGCTCGTCCCCGCGCGCCAGCGCCGTCAGGGCCACCGTCATGACACCGGCCACGAGCCGGGCCACGTGCAACTGGCGGGCGGTGAGCCCGCCCGGGCTGTCGCGGTACAGGTCGAGGGTGCCCACATACACCGCCTCACTGCCCAGCGGTACCGCGTACACCGCACGCACCCCGGCCGCCGTAGCCTCCTGGGCGAAGACCGGCCAGCGTCCGGCGTCGCGGCCCGTCGCCAGGTCGCAGGCGAGCACGGGCGTGCCTGCCTCCACGGCGCTCTGGCAGGGGCCGTCGCCCAGCGTCGCCTGGATCTGCGCCAGGTGCGCGGCCCGCGCGTTGCTGGCGCTGAGCTGCACGGGCATGCCGTCGCTGCGCAGCGACACGCTCGCGCCGACCACCGGCAGCAGCTCGACCGCGACCTCGCACAGCCGCCCCGGAACCTCACCGGGCTCGGCACCCCGCACGCCCTCGGCGATCACATCGGCGGCCCGGATCCCGTCCAGGTCCAGGTCACCGCCGGTGCGACGAGGGCCGGGATCGCCACCGGGGTCGTCCCTGGGCCGCACGACAACCGCCTCCTTCGATCACTCCGGCGTACAGCGGGGAGGCTTAGGGCTACTGGGCCTGTTCGGGCGGGCCGGTGAGCGTGGCCGACCGTGGGCGCCGCGCGCCTGGCGGGCCGGTCGGCATCACACGCCCGTCGGCCGGACCCGCGCGCTCCGGAAGACCTCCCGGAATCGTGCCCCGACTACCCGTCACAGAAGGGGCGAAACCCCCGCTCAGCGCTTCTCGTACGGGTTGTCCGGCTGCGGCACCCGGCGTACGGAGGTGACGTCGAGGACCGGCGGCCATGCGGAGTCCGAGCCCAGCTCGCCCCTGGGATGCCAGGTGCCGGTGACCGTGACCCAGGTGTCGACGGGCGGGGCGTCGGCGCCGCGCACCTCGGCCTTGCCGGTCGTGGCGTCGGCGGCGCAGCAGGAGACGAGGAGCCGGGTGACGTACCAGGTGCCGTCGGCGTCGCGGGTGACGAAGCCGGTGAGCCGGACCGTACGTCCTTTCAGCGAGCGGCTGCTGTCGTAGACCGCCCGGGAGCCGAACTCTCCGAGGGCGAGGTCGAGGGGGTTCTCGGACGGCAGCGCCGGGAAGCTGCCGACGCCCTGGGCCGCCCGCTGGGCCGCCTCGCGCTCCGCGCTGTAGGACCCGAGGGCGGGCGGCGGGAACAGCAGCAGGGCCAGGGCGGGGAGAGCGAGGAGCCAGGCGACCCGGGGACCGGCGGGGCCGTGGGTGTGCCCGTCATGCTCCTCCTCGCGCCCGCCACTCTCCTCGCGCCCGCCACTCTCCTCGTGCCCGCCACTCTCCTCGTGCCCGTCAAGCTCCCCCGCAGTGCGCACCACCACCCCCACCACCACAGCCAGCAGCACCAGCCCCACGCCCGACGCCACCAGGTACGGCCGCAACCCCGCCTGGACGTACCGCAGGTACAGCTCGCTGAAGAGGGACACCCGCAGGATCGCCGCGCCGACGAGGGCGAGCAGGACGGCCGGTCCGTAGCGCCTCACAGCAGCCACCACCCCACCAGGACGCTGCTCGCCACGGCCACCAGCCAGGTCGCGGAGGAGAACCGCAGCGCGAAGGCCCTGCCGAACGTGCCCGTCTGGAGGGCGATCAGCTTCAGGTCCACCATCGGCCCGACCACCATGAACGCCAGCCGAGCGGTGGGCGAGAAGCCGCTCAGCGACGCCGCCACGAACGCGTCGGCCTCACTGCACACGCACAGCGCGACCGCCAGCACGGCGAGCAGCAGCACGGACAGCCAGGCCGACCCCGTGAACACCTCCAGGAGCGACCTCGGCACGACGATGTTGAAGGTCGCAGCGGCCGCCGCCCCGAGCACCAGGAAACCGCCCGCGTGCAGGAAGTCGTGCTGGAGCCCGGAGACGAAGGCGCGCGGTCCGCCACCCGGCGCGGGACCGCCGCTCCGCTTCGGCGGCCGCAGCCACTCCTCCCGCCCGAACCGCGCCCACAGCCAGCCCATCACCACGGCCGTGGCGAGCGAGGCGACCAGCCGGCCGAGGACCATCTCCGGCTGCCCGGGAAAGGCGATCGAGGTCGCCACGAGCACGACGGGGTTGATCGCGGGCGCCGACAGCAGGAAGGCGAGCGCGGCGGCCGGGGCGACACCCCGCCGCATCAGACTGCTCGCCACCGGCACGGACGCGCACTCGCAGCCGGGCAGGACGACCCCCGCCGCGCCCGCGACCGGCACGGCGAGCGCCGTACGGCGGGGCAGGAGACGGGTGAAGACCCGCTCGGGCACGAACGCGCCGATCGCCGCCGACACGACCGTGCCGAGCAGCAGGAAGGGCACGCCCTGGACGGCGATCGCGGTGAACACCGTCCACCAGGCCGCGACCGGCGGGGTGTAGAGATCGAGCGCGAGCAGCGGCCCGAGCACCGACACCACCGTCACGATGGCGATCAGCGCGGCGCCGCCGAGGACGGTGTACACGAGCGCGCGCAGGCCCACCCGTAGCCCGTAGACCACAGTCCGCTGATTCGCCACGTGCCCCGCCGCCCCGGTCGTTCACATCCCGGGAGGAGGCTAACCCGCACGACTGTGCGAGGTCCTTGGTTCTCCGAAGAGGGGTCTGTGCGTCGCGCGCTGCCAGAGACGGCTTCCTCGCCGGGCGCAAACACAGGATCTGACCGACGACGTCAGGTTCGCCTACTCATACGGATTCGCCGAGAAGTCGGGGCGTTCACTTGGAAAGTCGCTCGGGAAGAACGGGATGCGCAGCGATCCGGTGAGCAGATGAAGAACCGTGGCCGTCGAACTCACAGGTGAGACAACAGCGCCGATCTGACCAGCCTGGATGATCACCGTGGGCCAGCGCTCGGGTTCTCCCGCGGCGATCCACGCCAGCACGTCGGCGTTGTCTGTCACTCCCCATTGGACGAGATGATCGGAGGTGGACCGATATTCCTCGAGAACACGACTCAAATGGTTCGGCGTCTTTTCACGGAGAATGGATCGCAGTTGGTAAGTACTGTCGGTGATGTCGAGATTGCTGTTCGGTGCGCCGTCCGCGAAGACCCATACGAACTCGTCGAAGCAACCGACGCCATAGGTTCGAATCAACTCGCGATGGCTGGCCGGAGCGACCTGGGCGGGGTGCGCCAATGCCTCCCGCCTCACTGAAGCGGGGTGGGGCGGAGGGGGGCACAATGTGGCGAGGTGACGCAAGTCCTTTGCGGTGATTTCGTCCCCCATCATCGACATTCCTCTCTCACAGGTTGGGGAGCCTTCTGTTGAACGACCAGCCGAAGTCATCGACAGCTTCGATGAGGACATGGCTGGGAACATTCCCCCCGTTGGCATACTCGGGGGTGACGCTCATCGTGACAGTGTTCCCCGACGATCTCACATGATCTGCAATGATGTCTTCGGCTGTTGAAATGGGCCCGTTGTTCTGAGCGGACCCCTGCGTGACGATGTTTCTCATATCCCTTCCGTCGCCCCCGAACTGCTGGCCGATCAGATGTCCCCGAGAGTGGCCTGCGGCGCCACCCTGGAAACCTGGTGGAGCGTATCGGGCACCACGTCCCGGCGGGCTGCCGATAAGATTGTTCGCAGCATCGTCAAGGGTTTGAGGTGTCACTACCGCATAGGCGGGACCCCGTTGACCATTTGGGGCGATCTCACTGTAATAGGGACTCAACCCGAGGAGGTCGACCCCGGTGTGGGGATTAGCGACGTAGGTGACTGGATTGGGTGCGGGAGCTAGTCCGAGAGGGTCAGGAGTGAGATATCGAGCCGTCTCGGGATCGTAATGACGGAAATAGTTGTAGTGCAGGCCGGTCTCGGGGTCGTAGTACTGACCGGGAAAGCGAAGCGGCGTGTAACTGGAGGCATCAGCATTCCACGCCGTGACACCCCAGAGCGTGGCACGTGTGCGCCAGGCAACGTGTCCGTCCTCGTCGACCAACTCTGTCGGCGTACCGACAAGGTCGGTGACGATCGAGAAGAACCGGGAGTCGACTTCCTCCTGAGATGCGTCAGCTGTGACTATGCGTTCCGTCTGCGCGATGGGCTGGATGCCGTCGTGGTCCCAAGTCGTCGAGACCGGGTGCGGCAGAGACGGTGCCATCGTGGTCTGTTCGCACAGAATGACGCCGTCCCAGGTGAAGTCCGTCTGCTCCACGACCGCCTGGCCGTCGGCGTCCAAGCGCTGCTTGGCGATGCGCCGTCCGAGCGGGTCGTAGAGGTAGCGCCAGCAGCTCCCGTCCGGTGTCCTGACAGACGTCAGTCGGTTCTCCGAGTCCCAGGTGTAGCGCCAGGACTCAGGCTTGCGGGAAAGGTGCTTCCTCTGCCGGAGCACGACACGTCCCAAGGCGTCGTACTCGTATCGGGTATCACCGGCCCGAGTGACCTTGGTGCCGGAGTATGCACGAGGACCGGTTGCCTGCCCGCCGGGATGCCGGGCGGGCCAGGACGCGGACGCCAGGTTGCCTGCCTCGTCGTACGTGTAGCGCTCGGACCAGTTCGAGGCGCGGACCGCCGTGACGCGGTGCGCCGCGTCCAGGTCGAAGCGGCGGCTACCGGAAAGGGAGTCCTCGATACCGATGAGGTTGCCGTCATCGGCATAGGCGTAGGAACGGCCGATCGGTGTGTCGTCTCCCTGGGACAGCTCCTGCGCGGTGAGCCGGCCGAGACCGTCGTACACCTGGGTAAGAATTCCCTGGTCACCGATGTGCCGGTTGGTTTCCAGCCCGGACCAGTCGTGCCGAAAACGCAGCGTGCGGCCCGAAGCGTCGAGCACCGAGCGGTTTCCCGCCCCGTCGTAAGTCCATCGGCTGGAAGCCCCGGACGGCGTCGTCCGCTGAGCGACCCTCCCCAACCGGTCGTACGCGTACACGAGACGCTTGCCGTTCACCGTCTCGCACTCGACGCGTCCGTTGGAGTCACGGAGCAGGGTGAGTTCCGCATCGGGGCCCGTCGCTGAGACCAGCTGCCGGTTCAGGTCGTAGCTGAACCGCGTGATCTGTCCGTCGCTGGTTTTCGCGATCAGGTCGCCGATGGCGTCGTACGTGTAGTGGACGGTGTGACCGAGAACGTCGGTGCGTGAGGTGAGGCGTCCGGCACCGTCGTATGCGTACGTGAGCGTCCGATCGTCGAAGTCGGTCTCCGCGAGGAGGCGTCCGGCCGCATCGTGTTCATAGGTCCATGTCAGTCCCTGCGGATTGACGACCTGGGTGAGGCGCAGGCTGTGATCGTGGACGAATTCGTAGCGCGCTCCATCGGGGCCTGTACGCGCCGAGGGAAGGTCGAAGTGGGTGTATTCGAAGCGGGTTGTCGCCCCCGTGGGGGTGGTGTGGCTGACACAGTTCCCCTCGCCGTCGTATGACCAAGATTCGATGGCGTCGTCGGCTGTGGTCCGACGTGTCAGGCGGCCTTCGACCGTCCATGTCAGGCAGGTGGCCCCACCCAGCGGATCGACGTACTTCGTGACCCTGCCGAAGGCGTCGCGTTCCCAGGTGGTGGTGGCTCCGAGCGGGTCGGTCATAGCCACGGGGAGGCCAGCCGCGTCACACCGCACGGTCCTGGCGTTGCCAAGAGCGTCGACGACCTCTGTGACACGGCCCATCGCATCGTAGGTGAACTGTGTGGTCGTGCCCGCCGGATCCGTCATGGCCGTGCAGTTGCCGCGCGCGTCATATGCGCGGCGCCAGTTGAGACCGTCGGGTCGGCTGATGGTGGTGAGTTGCCCATGAGGGCCGTACTCGAAGCGGAAGGGGACGCCATCCGGCCGGCGCACCTCGGTGGGGCGACCGACTTCATCACGGACGAGTGCCGTGCTGTGACCGAGCTCGTCCGTGCGGGACACGATGTGATGGTTGTCGTCGTAGGCCATGCGCACTGTGCCGCCGAGCGGGTCCGTCTCGGCGACGACCTGACTGTTTCCATTGATGACGAAGCGTGTCGTGACACCTTCGGCGCTGGTGAGCGTGGTGATGCTGCAGTCGGGCCAGGCGGGGTCAGTGCCGTCGTAGTCGAGGCTGATGGCGATGTGACCGGCTTCGCCGCCCTCTGTGACGCACCGGTCGCGGTCGTCGTAGCCGTAGGAGTAGCTGCGGTGGTTCGTATCAGTCCACGACGTGATGCGTAGCCGTTCGTCGTAGGTGAACCGCAACGGCTGATCACAGGAGTTGACGGTCTCTGTGAGGTTGCCGTCGGTGTAGCCGTAGCGCTTGAGGACGACGTCTGAGCCGTACTCGGCTGCGTCGGCCAGGCTGAGAGCGGTGACGCGGCCCTCGTCGACGGCGATTTTGAGGTGGTAGCCGCCAGAGTGGCGAATGGCGACTGGGGTGCCGTACTCGTCGTAGTCGAAAGTGATCGTGTGCTGATTGCGGTCGGTGATGACGGCCAGAAGGGCGATGCCGTCTGCGGTGGGGCGGGCGAAGCGGCGTGTCTGGCCGGTGAGCGGATCATCGATCCGAACATCACCGTCTTCCAGACGGGTCAGCGGCCACCGCGGGCCTGCTTCGGGCAGCACCGGTATCTGCGGGGCGGCGGGCAGAGGATAGGCGAGCAGCAGGCCTTCCTCGGTGACATAGAGAATGCGGTCCTCATCGACCTCCAGCCTCTGGTCGATGGTGGATGCCCAGGTTGGTCCGAACCACCAGCCGCAGCGGTAGTCGGAGGCCGTACGGCGAGTGAAGGACAGTGGAAGGTTCCCAGGGAGTTCCACGTCGATCTGAGGGAGGTACATGGCGCCTGTGGCCATGTCGACGGGGTCACTGCCCGTGGATCGGACGACGTTCTTGACACGGTTGTATGCGCCCTTCGCGCCGTCCGCGATCATGCCCTTGGCATTCTTCGCCAGACCTCGCGTGCTCAGGGCCATGCCCTTGAGCCCCACGCTGCCCAGGCCCTTGAGCCCCTTGGCGAGTCCGCCGAGCGTGGTCAGGCCCTTCATGCCGGGTATGCAGTCCAGGGCCGCGAATCCGACATCCCATAGGGACGCCTGTCCCTTGGAGTATTTGTAGAGCGTGTCGGCGAGGACGACAGCGGCGGCGATCAGCACGATCGCGCCCAGGATCGGCCCCCCGATGATCATCGCCACGATCCCGACGACCGCGACGACGACCTTGCACACCGCCACGATGGTGTCCCAGTTGTCGACGAACCAGTCGCCGACCTCCTCCCACCACGACCGGTTCTGAATACCCGCGTCGGAGGCCTCGTCGATCTTCGACTTCGCCTCGCGAGCGGCCTCATCACGCATCGTGCGCGCGTCCGCCGCCATCTTCTTCGCCGCAGCGAGGGCGTCCTGCGCGTCGGAGACATCCGACTGCGCCTTCGACTGGGCCGACTTCGCGTGCTGCACATCCCGGGT
>NZ_JBHUQX010000106.1:0-23473 GCF_042674225.1 Streptomyces sp. NPDC056948 | reverse complement strand
TCGTGGAGGAGGCCACCCAGGCGGAGATCGGCGAGGAGCTCGGCTGCTCGCAGATGCACGTCTCGCGTCTGATCAAGCGGATCATCACCCGGCTGCGCGAGGGCATGCTGGGCGAACTCGGCTGCGCCTGACGCAGACGGCGGGCCGGCCGGGCAACGGCGACCAGCGGGTGCTGTCCCCCATGCGGGAGGGGACGGCACCCGCGACCGTGTCGGCTCGCACGGCGCGGGAGCACCCCCCCCCCGGGGGGACGCCTCATACGGACGGATCAGGCACCGGTGGCATCGGCGAGCGGCAGCACGGCGCGCACACGCTTGCCCACCGGCACCCGCTCCACGCTGACCTGCTCCGCGAGCGCGTGGACGATCTCCAGGCCGTGCCGGCCGACGCGCTCCGGATTGCGCGGGAAGATGCGGGGCAGCGCGGAGCTGCTGTCGTAGACCGACACGGTCACGGCGGTGTCCGTGCCCACGAGCTCCAGGATGTACGGCCCGTTGCTGTGCCGGTCGGCGTTGGTGACCAGCTCACTGACCACGAGCTGCACCGCGCCGCCGGCCCGCTCGTCGATGCTCGCGCACCACTCGGTCCTGAGCTGGTCGAGGAAGAGCGCGGCGAAGGACCGCGCCTCGGCGATACATCCCTGCTCGCCTGAGTAGTGTGCCGCCCGCCTCAGCGGTTCCACGGGCACGTCGAAACCAGTCGGTATCACTGCCCCGTCCACGTGGTCGATCATTCGTTTCTTTCTGGGAAGAAGCCGGACTGGCCGGACGCTCTGCACCAGTGCTCGTACCCCGAGCCGGGCTTCGCAGTCCTGACACGTTTTCGCCCGTCCCGTGCCCTGGGCATTGTCCCCCGCGCGTGGGGCACTCGGAGGGAATCAGGACCGGCCGAAGGCGGCCGGGCCGGATCGCCGGAGGTGTGCGGTGGCCTGGTGGATATGGCTGGTCGTGGTGGTCGCGGCGCTCGCCGGTGTCGCCGTGATGACGCTCGCCGTGCAGGCAGGCCGGCGGTCGGGGACGGTCATCGCGGTCCGGCGCCGGCCCGGCGGGAAGGGTGTCCGATGAACCAGTTGATGGCGGCACGGAGCCTGACGACCCTGCCGGTGGTCACCCTGGGCGGCGACGCCGTCGCACAGATCAAGGACACCGTCTTCGACGCCGCGGCCGGGCGTATCACCGGGTTCACGCTCAGCGGCCGGGGTCTGCTGTCGGGTCCGCTGAAGCAGAGCCTGCCCTGGCCGGCGGTGCACGCGCTGGGCCCGCACGCGGTCATGATCGTCGACGCCGGTGCCCTGGCGGACACGCCCGTCGTGGTGGCACGCCGTGAGGCCCAGCAGGGCCGGGTCCTGCACGCCAAGGTGCTGACCGACGAGGGCGCCGAGGTCGGTACGGTGCTCGACGTGGTCGTCGAGGGCGGTACCAGCTGCCGGGTCGTGGGATTCCGGATCGCCGCGGCCAAGGCGCTGGTGCGGGGCTCCCGGCGGCGCCGGCACCGGGTGTACGTGCCGCGCGGCGAGACGCTCGCGGTCTCCGGCCGCGCTCTGGTCATCCCGGCGGACGCCACCCGCTACGTCGCCGACGACCTGCCGGCCTTCGTCGCCCGGGTGGGCGCCTTCCAAGAGGGGCACGAGGGGACGCCGTCATGATGCTGTTCTCGCAGGCGCGGGGCCTTCCGGTGCTGACCCTGACCGAGGCGGACGAACTCGGCGTCGTGAGGTCGCTGACGGTCGACGCGGCGGCCGGTGTCGTCACGCATGTCCGGGTGCGGGTCCGGCACTCCCGCAAGGAGAGCGTGCTGGCCTGGGGTGCCCTGCACGCCCTCGGCCCGGACGCCGTGCTGGTCCGCTCCGCCGCCGCCCCGGCCGAGGTGCCGCCGCACCACGAGCTGCCGGGCCTGAGGATCCTCACCGAGACGGGCGACTGGCTCGGCACGGTCCAGGACGTCGCGTTCGAACCGGACACCGGCCGCATCGAGGCGGTCGTCACCGCCCAGGGCGAGGTGCCGGCCGATCGGCTGCTCGGGCTCGGGGACTACGCCCTGGTGGTCCGCGCCGGGTGACTCAGGAAGCCGGGGCCTGGTCCGGCGTGTCACCCCCGGTGTCTCCGCCTGTGTCGTTCCCGGGCGGGGGCGGCGAGTCGTCCGCCGGCGGCGAGTCGCCCGTCGACGGTTCCGAAGACGTCTCCGTGGGCGTCGGTTCGCTCGTGGTCGGCTGCGACGTGGGTGAGCCGGTCGGCGTGGTGACGGTCGCCGACGGGGTGGGCTTGCTCGGCGGAGCGGTCTTGCGGTCGTTCTCGCCCGTGTCGCCCCTGTCGCGCTTGAACCACTCGCCGTCGGGCTCGCACATGACGAAGACGTCGATCGGCTCCTGAGCAGGCCTGACCTCGACGACGTCCGACGCCTTGTACCCCGCCCACTTGTCCCCGGTCGTCTTCCGCTGCTGGGGGACCGGCGGGGTCAGCGGGTTGCCGCACGCGCAGCGCACCCGGGGCACGCCGCGGTCGTCGACGAGCACGGCCGTGCCGGCCTGGAGGACGGCCTGGTACTGGGTGGCGCGGCCGTTCTTGTAGCCGTGGTTGGTGACCCAGGTGTCCATACGAAGCTGCACGGGGGTGAGCGAGCGCAGATAGGCGGGGACCTCGGACGGGTCGATGCGCTGGACCGAGGCGAACGCGCGCTGCTTGTCCGGAGCCCCCTTGAGGTACTTGATCTGCTTCTCCACGTCGCAGCTCGCGACGTTGCGGGTGCCGCCGTACAGGCCGGGCGCCCCGCCCCGTACGGCCCGGACGGCGTTCTGCGACGCCGATCCGTCGGACGGCGGCTTGACCGACGGGCCGGAACTCTCCTTGGCCGTCGAGTCGGTGAACGGGTCCGGGCCGGTGTCGGCCGCGGGCTGCAGCAAGGCTTCGCCGTCGGAGGTGCTGGTGCCTCCGTCGGACGCGCCGGTGCCGCCGTCGGGGCGGGTGAACACCACGGCCAGCACCACGGCGGCCACGACCGCGCCGGCGATCAGCGCGACCCGGGGTACGGAGCCCCACCACGGGCGGCGGGGCTCCGGCGGCTCACCACCCCCGCTCGGTGGTTCGGGGGGCGGGCCGCCGCCCCCCGAGGGCGGCTGGGAGGGCCCCGACAGCGGGCCCGAGGGAGGTCCTGTGGGGCGACCGGACGACGGCGGTTCGACGCTCACGAGCTCTTCTTCCCACGTGGGTTCTGTGCGGCCTTCGCACACCCGAGGCGATCAGTCCTGGTATATACCGCTTCTTCCACTACGAGTTCATTGTGTGCCCCGGTCCCGTCCGGCCCGCAAGCCGACGCGGACGGACCTCCCGACGGGCGCCCGGCGCGGGGGCTGCTTAGCGTGGCAGCGTGAGTTCGCGCACCTCCTCCGGCCAGGCACGTACCTCCGGGGCGCGGGCTGTCGCCCGCCACGGCTGGGTGCACGCCCTCGTCACGGTGCTCGGCGGGCTGCTCGCCATGATCCTGGTGGCCACGCTCGGCCTGTGGGCCGCCGGGGCCACCGGCCTTCCGGACGGCGCGTTCGCCCCGGTCGTCATGGCGACCGTGGTCACCGCCTTCGGGGGCACGGTGAAGCTCTCCGGAAGCGCCGGCGACTTCGCCGACACACAGGCGGGACTGACCGTGATCCCGCTGTCCGTCACGCTCACCGGGGCGCTGGTGATCGCCTGGGGCTTCCTGCGGCCGCTGCGTCATCGCGCGGTCGCAGGCGCCGCGGAGCTGGCCGGCTGGGCCGCCAGGATCGCGGCCCTGTGGCTGCTCGCGCTGATCGGCCAGACGCTCGCCGCCCGCCACACGTTCGACATCTCCCTCGGCGACGAGCAGCTGGGGGAACTCGGCGACCTGTTCGGCGCCTCGCCGAAAATCGGCTTCACCACCGACGTTCCGCTGTCCGTGTTCGTCGGCCTCGTCTGGCTGGCCGGTGTGCTGGTGCTGGCCCTGCTGGTGTCGCGCGGCGCCCCGTTGCCGGCCGGGCTGCTGCGCTTCCAGGCGTCGGTGCGGCCTGCCGCGTACGCGATGGTCGCGCTGCTGCTCGCGTACGTCGTCATCGGCGTGGTCATCGCGCTGGTCGTCGCGGCGACGCGGGGCCACGCGGCGGAGACGTTCGCCGTGATTCTGCTCGGCATGCCCAACCTGGTGTGGCTGGCGCTGACGGTCGGCCTCGGCGCGACCTGGACGGGCCGCGTGGAGGGGCCGTTCGGGCTGCCCATGCCGCAGGTGCTCGACGAGGTGCTGCGCACTCCGGACATCTCGGAGCTGAACCTGCGGACGCTCTCCGAGCACGACGGCCGGGTGTGGTGGCTGCTCGTCGTCGACGTCGTGCTGCTGCTGGCCGCCGCGTTCGTGATGGCGGCCCGGTCACCGGCCCGAATCCGGGCCTGGCAGCACGCCGTGCACATGGCGGTCGCCCTCATGCTCACGGTGTTCATGATCTGCCTCGTCGGACGCATCTCCGCGCACTACGGCCTGTCCGTGCTCGGCATCGGCGACCTGGGCGGGAGCCTCGGGGGCGAACTGTTCCTCAGACCCCAACTGTGGGGTGCCGTCGGCCTGGCCGTCCCCTGGGGTCTGGTGACCGGGTTCGCCGGGGCGCTGCTGGCACGGCACGTACGGCGCCGGGGCGAGGTCCGCTCCGGCAGCGAGAGCTGACGCCGGGGCGCTACGTCCGCTGGACGAAGACCGGTTCGGCCCAGCGCGGCGGCGGCTTCGGACGCTCCTCCCCCGGCACTCGGCCCGTCCGGGTGGGGGTGTGGCCGGTGGCGGGCCCGCCACCGGTCGTCGCGGCACGCAGGGCGGCCACGAAGGCGAGGCAGGACGGGTACCGGTCGTCGGGGCTCTTGGCGAGGGCCTTGGCGAGGACGGGGTCGACCTGCGGGGCGAGGTCGGGCCGGGCCTCGGTCAGCGGCGGCGCTTCGTCGTACTGGTGGGCCCACAGCAGGGCCATGTCGTCGTCCCGGCGGAAGGGCGGATGGCCGGCGAGGATCTCGTAGACGACACAGGCGAAGCCGTACACGTCACAGCGGGCGTCGACCGGGCGGCCCGAGATCTGCTCGGGGGCGACGTAGTCGAGCGTGCCGACGAACTGGCCGACCGTGGTGAAGCCGGTCAGTGACAGCGACTTCTTCGTCAGGCCGAAATCGGTGAGGTAGGCGTGCTCGGGGTGGTCGCTGTCGGTGCCGCGGGCCACCAGGATGTTGCCGGGCTTCACGTCCCGGTGCACCAGGCCGTGGTCGTGGGCCGCGTCGAGCGCGGAGGCGACCTGGGCGGCGACACGCAGCGTGGTGGCGGGCGACAGCGGGCCCTCCCGGTCGAGGAGATGACGCAGGTCGCTGCCGACGACGTACCGCATGGCGATGTACAGCACGCCGTCCGTCTCACCGGCCTCGAAGACCGGCACGATGTGCGGGTGGTCGATCGCGGCGGCGGCCCGGGACTCGTGGGTGAAGCGGCGCCGGAAGGTGTCGTTGCGGGCGAGTTCCGGGGCGAGCAGCTTCAGGGCGACGGTGCGTTCCAGACGCAGGTCTCGGGCCCGGTACACGACGGCCATGCCGCCGCGTCCGATCTCCTTCTCGATCCGGTACCCGGCGATCTGCTGCCCGAGCAGCTCGGAGGGCCGCCCGGAGAACAGGCTCGTCTCGCGGGTCAACGGGCGTCACCCTCGGGCGACACGACCCGGGTGGGCTCGGACCCCACGATGCGCGTGGGCGGCGCCTCGGCTGGGTTCTCCGGCTCCTCGGCCTCTTCTTCCGCCTCTTCCGGAGACACGACCCGCGTGGGCGGGGCCTGGGCGGGACGGGCAGCCTTCTCGGCTCCCCCGGCTCCCTCGGCCTCCTCGGGGGACACGAGGCGAGTGGGCTCGGGAACGTCGGGAGCCACAACCCGCGTCGGCTCGGGAGCCTCGGGAGCCACGACCCGCGTCGGCTCCGGCGCCTCAGGCGACACAGCACTCGCCGACTCGGCAACCTCAGATGACACCACCCGCGTCGGCTCCGGCGGAAGGTCCGGCGTGGACGGCGCCCCGGCCGGATGCGCGGCCTCCTCAGCGCGAGGCGGCTCCTCGACCGCCTCCGGGGGCACCACCCGCGTGGGGGTGGGCGCCGGCGCCGGGGTTTCGGACGGTCGGGACTCCGGCTGGGAACTCGGTGTCTCGTCCGTCGCGTACGTGGTCGACCGGGTGCCGTCCGCGTACACCCAGTGCCCGTGCGCGGCGTCGTAGAGCCACACCGACTCGCCGTCGACGACGACGCCGATCCGCAGCCCGTGGGTGCGGGAGTGGAAGGACTCCCGGTCGAGGCCGCCCGCGAGGTCCTCGACCGCGGACCGGTAGCGCGCCAGGGCCTCCTGCGCGCGGGTCAGCAGCGGACGCGGATCGGCGGTCCGGGTGAGCGGCCCGTCCGCGGCGGGCGGATCCTGCGGTACGGCGACCAGCCGGCGGCCGTCGACCCAGGCCGACCAGCCGTTGAAGCACAGCACATGCCCCCAGTCGCCCTGCTGCTCGACGAGCTGCACCGGCAGCAGGGGGTCGAGGTCCACGGTGGGCCGGGCCGGGTCGGGGGCCTCCCAGGCGGGCATCCCGTGCTGCGGGACGACGTGCGTGGGCCGGAAACCGGGAGTCGTCATAGGGGCTCCCTACTTCCGCATCACGGCCGGTTCGTGCCGGCGCAGCAGCCGGGACACGAGGAAGCCGAAGAGCGCCGACAGCACGACCAGCATCCCGATGTCGAGCAGCCACATGCCCGCCGAGTGCTCGAAGAGCGGATCCTTGGTCAGCTCGTCGGGGACGATCCTGGCCAGCCCGACGGTGCCGGCCATCGCGGCCAGCGCCCAGCGCGCGGGCACCAGCCAGCCGAGCTGCTCGAGCCCGGGCACGCCGTCCAGCTTCAGCAGGGCACCGCAGAAGACGACCTGGATGATGGCGACGAGCACGAGCAGCGGCATCGTCACCTCTTCCTTGCGCACCAGCGCCGAGATGAGCAGCCCGAGCATCATGGCCGTGAACGCCAACAGGGCGACGGCGACCGCGATTTCCACCAGGGGCGGCATCAGCACGCCTTCGTCACCGGGCGCGCCGAGGTCCACGCCGAGCAGGGCGACCAGGGTCAGCACCACCGCCTGGAGCACGGTGATGACGCCGAGGACGACGACCTTCGACATCAGGTAAGCCGATCTGGACAGGCCCACCGTGCGTTCCCGCTGGTAGATCACGCGTTCCTTGACGAGTTCGCGCACGGCGTTGGCCGCGCCGGTGAGCACCGCGCCGACGCACAGGATGAGCAGCGTGTTCATCGCCGTGTCGAAGGTCAGCTTGCCGCCCGACAGCGCCCGCGCCATCACGCCCATCACGAACGGAAGGGCGATCATGATGATCAGGAACGTGCGGTCGGCGCTCAGCGCGGAGGCGTACCGGCGCACCAGCGTGCCGAGCTGGGCGGCCCGGCTGCGCGGCCGGGGCGGCGCGGTGATGACGACCGGTCCGGACCGGGGCTGCCGGGGCTGGGCGGTGGCGTCGGCGACATAGCGGTCCCGGAACGGCGACTCTCGGTAGTCCCCCGACCAGTCCCGGTCCTTGTCCCGCTCGAAGGCCTCGAAGGCCTCGGGCCACTGCTCGAAGCCGAAGTAGGCCAGGGCGTCCTCGGGGGGCCCGTAGTAGGCGATCTTCCCGCCGGGCGCGAGCACGAGGAGCCGGTCACACACGTCGAGGCTGAGCACGCTGTGGGTGACGACGATGACGGTCCGGCCGTCGTCGGCGAGGCCGCGCAGCATGTGCATCACCGAGCGGTCCATGCCGGGGTCGAGGCCGGAGGTCGGCTCGTCGAGGAACAGCAGCGACGGCTTGGTCAGCAGTTCCAGGGCCACGCTGACGCGCTTGCGCTGGCCGCCCGACAGGCTGTGCACGGGCTGGTCGACGCGCTGTTCCAGGCCCAGTTCGCGGATCACCTCGTCGACCCGGGCGCGCCGTTCGGCCTTGGCCGTGTCCTGCGGGAAGCGCAGCTCGGCGGCGTAGGAGAGGGCTTTGCGGACGGTCAGCTGGGCGTGCAGGATGTCGTCCTGCGGGACGAGGCCGATGCGCTGGCGCAGCTCGGCGTAGTCGCGGTAGAGGTCACGGCCGTCGTAGAGGACGGTGCCGTTGTCGGCGGGCCGCTGGCCGGTGAGGGCGTTGAGGAGCGTGGACTTTCCGGCGCCGCTCGGGCCGACGACGGCGAGCAGGCACTTCTCCCCCACCGGGAACGACACATGGTCGAGCAGCGTCTTGCGGCCGCGGTCGACGGTGACCGCGAGGTCCTGTACGTCGAGGGAGATCTCGCCGGTGTCGACGTACTCCTGGAGTTCGTCGCCGACGAGGCAGAAGTCCGAGTGGCCGATGCCGACGATGTCACCCTGGCGGACGGGGGCGCTGGAGACGAGGGTGCCGTTGAGGTACGTGCCGTTGTGGCTGCCCACGTCGGTGATCTCGTACGTGCCGTCGGGCAGGGCACGCAGTTCGGCGTGCCGGCGGGAGACCACCAGGTCGTCGACGACCAGGTCGCTGTCGGTGGCGCGGCCGATGCGGATGGTGCGGGCGGGCAGCGGCCGTACGGTGGTGGGCTGCCGGTAGGTGCCGGTCGCCGCGGGCATGGAGACGGCGGAGGGGCGTTCCGGGGCCGGTTCGGGGCGGCCCTGCAGGGCCACGCGCGGTCCGTCGGCCGGGTTGCCGAAGCGGATGACGGTGCCGGGGCCGACGTCCCGCTCGTGGATACGGCGGCCCTCGGCGTAGGTGCCGTTGGTGCTGTTCTCGTCCTCGATGGTCCAGTGACCGTCGGTGGGCCGCAGCACGGCGTGGTGCCAGGAGACCCGGTCGTCGTCGATGACGATGTCGCTCAACGGGTCGCGTCCGACGTGATAGTCGTGACCCGGAATCATCACGGTGGAGCCCGTCTCGGTCTCCAGGACGAGTTCTGGTGCTACCGACGACTGCGCCATGACCAAGATTCTACCGATTTGCCTGGTGTGTGCCTCTGCGAGCGGGTCAGGCCACGGGGATTCCCAGGCCGGGGGCCGTCCGCTGCATCCGGAGGGCGTCCACGGACTCGGCGAGCAGTTCGTATTCGGTGGTGTCGTCGCTGGTGGCGATGCGCACCAGCCGTCCGGCCGCCAACTCCTCGGCGACCCGCTCCTGGTGACCGGGGTCGGCACACCATGCGCGCAGTTGTGTGGGCACGTCGGGCACGGTGTCGGCGACCGGCACGAGCGCGCCCGGCGGTAAGTGCTCGGTCTCGGGCTGGGGGTCGAGGCGCTGGGCGATCCAGGAGGCGCGGTCGCGCAGCCACCACAGGGCGAGGGCGAGGGTGGGCGCCCGGTAGGTCCCCAGGGGCACTCCGATGCGGCGGCCGTCGCAGACCCCGTACGCAGTGACGTGACACAGGAACTCGTCGTGCACGTGACCTCCCCCGTTGCCCTGCCCGCCTGCCGGATCAGCCTTCCGCGGCTCGCGTGCTGTGCGTGAGGGCGCCGTCGCTCGATGTGAAAACGCTCTCGCAGGTCAGTATGTTCACTGCTGAAACACTGTCACCACGACTTTTTGGCCACTCTCCTGGCATATTCACACCCCGAGTTGGCCGAAACCCGGCAGGGTGCCCCAGGGCGCATGACTCCGGAGGTAATCGACGCTTCCGCCGGGCGCGGGCAGGGTGGTGCGTGCCGGGTTCGCCGCGAGCGGTGATCCGGGCCCTGACCAGCAGGCACGACCTTTTCTGGAGGCTGATCGCCCATGTCCGCACCCGCCCACCGATACGAGGACGCCGTCGCCCGCTACTTCGAGGCCTGGAACGCCGAGAACCCGTCGGCGCGGGAGAAAGCGGTCTCCGCCGCCTGGACCGAGGACGGCCGCTACACCGACCCGCTCGCCGACGTCCGGGGCCACGAGCAGATCGCCGGGTTGATCGCGGCGGTCCGCGAGCAGTTCCCGGGGCTGATGTTCCGGCTCGCCGGCTCCGTCGACGGGCACCACGACACCGCGCGCTTCTCGTGGGAGCTGGTGAGCGAGACCGACGGCTCGGCGCCCGTCGCCGGGTCGGATGTGATCACGCTGGACGAGCAGGGCCGGATCAGGGCCGTGCTCGGCTTTCTGGACCGGGTGCCCGCCGGGGCGTGAGACCCGCGATGAGTTTTCCGGTGTCCGGCGGTCTGATGTGTGAGAGGCCGCCGAGCACCGGAGGACGCCATGGCCACGACAGCAGATCTGGACGCGGAGTTCACCGCGGTCCTGCGCAGAAGCCCCGCCGAGGGCGGCTGGACCTATCTGGTCTGGCCCCGGTCCGTCGAGTTCTTCGGCACCCGCGGCCTGGTCAAGGTCCGCGGGACGATCGACGGGCACCCGTTCCGCAGCTCGTTCATGGCGCTGGGCGACGGCACGCACAAGCTGCCCGTGAAGGCCGGCATCCGCAAGGTCATCGGCAAGGAGGAGGGCGACACGGTGACCGTGCGCCTGGAGGAGCGGATCAGCTCCTAGACGGCTCGACCGGGGGCGGCCACCCACCCCCGGCCGAGGAGTCCGCTACTGCTTGACGATCGCGTCGATCCGGGCCAGCTCGTCCGCGTCGAAGTCCAGGTTGCGGATGGCACCGACGCTGTCCTCGATCTGCTGCGCGCTGCTCGCGCCGACCAGCGCGGAGGTGACCCGGCCGCCGCGCAGCACCCAGGCCAGCGCCAGCTGGGCCAGGGTCTGGCCGCGCGACTTGGCGATGTCGTTCAGGTCGCGCAGCCGTCCCACCAGGTCCTCGGTGAGCGCGTCGGAGTTCAGGAACGGGCTGTCGCTCGCGGCCCGGGAGCCCTCCGGGATGCCGTCGAGGTAGCGGCCGGAGAGCAGGCCCTGCTCCAGCGGGGAGAAGACGATGGAGCCGACCTGGAGCTCGTCGAGGGCGTCCAGCACACCCCCGTCCTCGGGGCGGCGGTCCAGCATCGAGTAGCGCGGCTGATGGATGAGGAGCGGGGTGCCCAGCTCGCCCAGGATCCGGGCGGCCTCGCGGGTCTGCTCGGCGGAGTAATTGGAGACGCCGACGTACAGTGCCTTGCCCTGCTGCACCGCCGAGTGCAGGGCGCCCATCGTCTCCTCCAGCGGAGTGTCCGGGTCGGGGCGGTGCGAGTAGAAGATGTCGACGTAGTCCAGGCCCATCCGCTTCAGGCTCTGGTCCAGCGAGGACAGCACGTACTTGCGCGAGCCCCACTCGCCGTAGGGGCCGGGCCACATCAGGTAGCCGGCCTTGGTGGAGATGACCAGCTCGTCGCGGTACGCCGCGAAGTCCGACTTCAGGAACTCGCCCAGCGCGGACTCGGCGGCGCCGGGCGGCGGGCCGTAGTTGTTGGCGAGGTCGAAGTGAGTGACGCCGAGGTCGAAGGCGCGGCGCAGGATGGCGCGCTGGGTCTCGACGGGCCGGTCCGGGCCGAAGTTGTGCCACAGGCCGAGCGAGAGCGCGGGGAGCTTCAGGCCGCTGCGTCCGGTGCGCCGGTAGGGCATGTCCGCGTAGCGGTCGGGGTGTGCGGTGTACAACGCGACTCCAGAGGGGTTGGCACGGTCGGGATGAAACCGGTGTCCACTCTGGCGTGACCTGCGCCCATGCGTCCAACAGAAGAATCCGATGGAATTCAGCGGTTACGCTTCTCAGTCATGGAACTGCGCCACTTGCAGCACTTCGTCGCGGTCGCCGAGGACCAGCACTTCACCCGGGCGGCGGAACGCCTCCTGGTATCCCAGTCGGGCCTGTCGGCATCCATCCGCGCACTGGAGCGGGAGTTGCAGACGCCGCTGTTCGTGCGCACGACCCGCCGGGTGACGCTGACCCCTGCCGGGCGGGCGCTGCTCGGTGAGGCGGAGCGGATCCTGGCGCAGGTCCGGACGGCCCACGAGGCGGTGGCGGCGGTGCAGGGCGTGCTGCGCGGCATGCTCGCGCTCGGCAGCGAGCAGTGCATCGCGGGCGTGAATGTGGCGGGGCTGCTGGCCACGTTCCGCAGGCGGCACCCGGATGTCGAGATCTGCCTGCGGCAGGCGGGCTCGGGGGCCCTGGCGGAGGAGGTCGCGGCCGGGCGACTCGATCTTGCCTTCGTGGTGCGGACCCAGGAGGACACCGACCAGCTGAGGTCCGTGCCGCTGACCAGTGAACCGATGACGGTCCTGTGCCATCCCAGCCACCGGCTCGCCGCCGCCGGTGGGTCCGTCACGCCGGCGGATCTGGGGGGCGAGGTGTTCGTCGACTTCCACCCGGACTGGGGGCCACGCCGCACCACGGACGCCGCCTTCGCGGCGGCTGGTGTGCGGCGGACCGTCGCCCTGGAGGTGAACGACGTGCACAGCCTCCTCGACCTGGTGGACGAGGGCCTGGGCATCGCCGTCGTGCCCCGGCACTTCCGGCACAAGCGCGCGTCGCTGACCGCCCTGCCCGTGGAGGGCACCGGCGGGACTCCGTACGAGACCGTCGCTCTGCTGCCGCCCGCGCAGGCGACCAGCCCGGCCGCGCGGGCGCTGATGGCCCTGCTCGAAACAGGGGGGCCGGCAACACCCCAGGAGGGTGTCTGCCCCTCCTGACCCGGGCCGTCTCACCCCGCAGACTCGTGACCGCAGCCCACGACAACTGCGGTCAGGAGTACGGGAAATGACGAACCACACGCGACGGAACGTGCTGCGCGGCGCGGCCGCGATCACGGCGGCCGGCGGGCTTGTCGGCACGGGGGCGGGAGCGCGGCCCGCCGCTGCGGCGTCCGGCCCCACGAAGCACCACTTCCCCTTTCTGGAGGGCGCGTTCAAGCCCGTCACCGAGGAGCTGACGGCCTTCGACCTGCCGGTCACCGGCCGCATCCCGCGCGAGCTGAGCGGGCGCTACCTGCGCAACGGCCCCAACGTCCTGGGCCTGGAGGACCCGCGCGCCCACCACTGGATGCTCGGCGACGGCATGGTGCACGGCGTCCGGCTGCGCGACGGCCGCGCCGAGTGGTACCGCAACCGCTGGGTGCGCTCGTCCCAGGTGGCGAAGAAGCTCGGCGAGCCCTATCCGGGGCCCGTGCCGCCGGACGACTTCCCCTGCAACACCCATGTGATCCCCTACCGGGGACGGATCCTCGCGCTCCAGGAGAGCGGACCGCTGCCGTACGAACTCGACGACGAGCTCAACACCGTCGGCACGTACGACTTCCGGGGCACCCTGAAGGGGCCGTTGACGGCGCACACCAAGCTCGATGTGCACGCCGGTGAGCTGCACGCGATCGCCTACTACCCGACCTGGGACCATGTGCGCCACCTGGTCGTGGATCCGACGGGCCGGGTCTCGCGCACCACGAGGATCCCGGTGGCGGACGCGCCGATGATCCACGACTTCGCGCTCACCGAGAACCACGTGGTCATCCTCGACATGCCGGTCACATTCGACCCGGCGGGCGCCGAGCGCGGCGACATCGTGCCGTACGTCTGGAACGGGAAACACCCGGCGCGGGTCGGCGTCCTGCCGCGAGCAGGGGGTGCGGTGCGGTGGTTCGAGGTGGACCGGGTGTACTACTCGCACACCCTCAACGCCTATGAGGAGGGCCCGGACATCGTCGTCGACATGACGAACTTCGACGCGCCGTTCTTCGTGGCCGGCCGCGGGTCGGGCGGGCCGTACGGAGCGGGGACCGCCCGGCTCGACCGCTGGACGATCGACCTGCGCCGTGGCCGGGTGCGCACAAAGACGCTCGACGACCGTCCGCAGGAGTTCCCGCGCGTGAACGAGGCGCTGGTGTCCCGCCGGCACCGCTACGGCTACACCGCGGCCTCCGCGGAGATGACACTGGCGTACCTGACGGCCGACGGCAATCCGCCCGACCGGGCCTTCGGCAACGCCCTGTTCAAGCACGATCTGCTGCGCGGCACGGCGCAGGCGCACCGGCTGCCGCGGGGCTCGGCGGCGAGCGAGGCCGTGTTCGTACCGTGCGACCCGGCCGACCCGGGCGCGGCCGAGGACGACGGCTACGCGATCGCGTACGTGCACGACCCCGACCGCGGTGCGTCGGACCTGGTGATCCTCTCGGCCCAGGACTTCACCGGAGAACCGGTCGCCCGGATCCATCTGCCGGGGCGGGTGCCCCTGGGTTTCCACGGGAGCTGGGTCCCCGACGCGTGAGGTGACGCGATGGGCGATGGTGGACGTATGCATGCAAAGGACGTCCTCATCGAGGCTCACAGCCGCATCAGGGAAGAAGTCCACGCCGCCGTCGAGGGCCTCGGCCCCGATGACCTCGCCGCCAGGCCCGCGCCCGACACCAACTCCGTCGCCTGGCTCGTCTGGCACCTCACCCGGGTCCAGGACGACCACATCGCCGACGCCTTCGGCCTCGAGCAGGTGTGGCTCTCCCAGGACTGGGAGAAGCGCTTCGGGCTGGGCCTGCCCCGCCACGACACGGGCTACGGCCACAGCCCCGCCAAGGTCGCCAAGGTCCGGGTCGACTCGGGCGAGATGCTGACCGGCTACTACGACGCCGTGCACGACCAGAGCCTGCACGCCCTGCGCGGCCTGGCCGCCAAGGACCTGGAGCGCGTCGTCGACGAGCGCTGGGACCCGCCGGTCACCCTGGGGGTCCGGCTGGTCAGCGTCCTGTCCGACGATCTCCAGCACATCGGACAGGCCGCCTACCTGCGGGGACTCCTTCAGAGCTCGGCTTCGTAGCCGGGCAGTACGACGTCCCGGATGAGCGCGTTCCGCTCGTCGAAGGGGAGGAACGCGCTCTTCAGGGCGTTCACCGTGACCGTGCGCAGGTCCTCGACGCCCCAGCCCGCCTGCTCGGCCAGCAGGGACATCTCGCGGGTCATCGTCGTGCCCGACACCAGCCGGTTGTCGGTGTTGAGGGTGACGCGGAAGCCGAGGTCCTTCAGCGCGGTGATCGGGTGCTCGGCGATGGAGGTCGCGGCGCCGGTCTGGAGGTTGGAGGTCGGGCACATCTCCAGGGCGATGCGCCGGTCGCGCACCCAGCCGGCGAGACGTCCGAGCTTGCCCGCCGCGAGGTCGGGGATGTCGTCGGTGATGCGCACGCCGTGCCCGATGCGCTGGGCGCCGCACACCTGGAGGGCCTGGTGAATGCTGGGCAGGCCGTGCGCCTCACCGGCGTGGATGGTGAACGGCACGTTCTCGCGGCGCAGGTGCTCGAAGGCCGCGAGGTGTTCGGCGGGCGGGAATCCGTCCTCGGCACCGGCGATGTCGAAGCCGACGACCCCGGCGTCCCGGAACGCCACGGCCAGGTCGGCGGCCTCGCGCACCCGGTCGAACATCCGCATCCCGCACAGCAGGGTGCCCACCCGCACCGGCGTACCCGCGGCAGCCGCCTTCGCCATGCCCGCCGCGAGGCCCTCCTGGACCGTCTCCACGACCTCGGGCAGGGTCAGCCCGCCGTTCAGCATCAGCTCGGGGGCGTAGCGCACCTCGCCGTAGACGACGCCGTCGGCGGCGAGGTCGAGGACGTACTCCTCGGCGGTGCGCAGCAGGCCCTCGCGGGTCTGCATGACGGCGAGCGTGTGCTCGAAGGTGGCGATGTAGCGCACCAGGTCGCCGGAGTTGGCGGCCTCGTAGTACCAGGCGGCCAGCTCGTCGGGGTCGGTGGTGGGCAGGGTGTGGCCGACCGCGTCCGCGAGCTCCACGACGGTGGCGGGGCGCAGGCCGCCGTCGAGGTGGTCGTGCAGCACGGCCTTGGGAAGGCGGCGGATCACTTCAGCATCTACGCGCGTAGCAGTCATGGCGGGTCTTTCCTTGAGCAGGCGGTTCGAATCGGAGGGAGGAGGATCAGCCGGTGGGCTGGAGCAGGTCCCAGCGGTTGCCGTACAGGTCCTGGAAGACGGCGACGATGCCGTACGGCTCGTGCCGCGGCTCCTCCAGGAAGGTGACGCCCGCGGCGGCCATCCGGGCGTGGTCGCGGGCGAAGTCGTCGGTGTGCAGGAAGAACCCGACCCGCCCTCCGGCCTGGTTCCCGACCCGGGCGGCCTGGGCCTCCCCCTTGGCGCGGGCGAGCAGCAGACCACTGCCGGCTCCCGGGACACCGGGTTCGACGACGACCCAGCGGGATCCGTCGGGCCGGGGCGCGTCCTCGGCGAGCCGGAATCCGAGGGCCTCGGTGTAGAAGCGGATCGCCTCGTCGTAGTCGTCGACGACGAGGGTGACCAGGGCGATACGTCTCATCGGGACCTCTCGGAGCGTGCGGTTGACGGGAGAGGTTATACGTAAAACGCACGGGACGCCAACTACCTCGAGACCATCTGTAACTACTAGTATGTACACTAGCGATCCACGCCACCACCGGAGGCCCCATGCCCTTGGTCCGCATCGACACGCTCCGCGCCGGCCCGGAGCGCCTCGCCGCGATCGGCCGTGCCGTCCACGACGCCCTGAGGGAGACGATCGGCATTCCGCCCGACGACCGGTTCCAGATCCTGAGGGACCACGACGGCACGAGCGGCACGCTGCGGTACGACGACTACCTCGGCGTGCACCGCGACGAGGACATCGTCTACGTCGCGATCACACTCCGCTCCGGTCGTACGCCCGAGCGGAAACAGGCGCTGTACCGGAGAATCGCCGAGCTCGCCCAGGCGTACGCGGGCACCGAGCCGCGGAACGTGTTCGTGGTCCTGACCGAGAACGAGTCGGCCGACTGGTCACTGGGCGAAGGGCTGGCGCAGTACCTCGACACCCCTGGGACCTAGGCCTTGGCCTACGACCGTAGCCCGAGGCGGGACCCCTTGCCCGACCGCTAGCGTCCCGTCCATGAAGATCACCGAGCCACCTCGCACCCCCGCGCAGCGCAAGGCGGACCTGCTGGTCCGTCTGGAGCGGGAGATCGACATCTGGGTCGCCACGGCCGACGCCGAAGGGGTGCCGTGTCTGGTTCCGCTGTGGTTCGTGTGGCATGACGAGGCCGTGTGGCTGTGCACCCGGCTGACCAACCCCACCGGCCGCAATCTGCGGGACGGCCGGGGGGCCCGGCTGGCCTTCGGGGACACCCGGGACGTCGTGCTCGTCGACGGCGACGTGGAGACCTTCACGTCCGTCGAGGTGCCGTCCGTCGCGGCCGAGGCCTTCCGTGCGAAGACCGGCTGGGATCCGCGCGAGGACCACGCGTCGTACGCGTTCTTCCGGGTGCGGCCGCGTGCGGTGCAGGCGTGGTGCGAGGAGCACGAGTTGGCCCGCAGGCATCTCATGCGGGACGGGGTCTGGGCGGTCTAACCGGTAGCCCCGGCCCTCTGCCGCGGTGCGCCCAGCCGGTCCAGTTCCTCGGCGGTGAGACGGATCGCGCCCGCCGCCACGTTCTCCGCGAGGTGGTCGGGGTTGCCGGTGCCGGGGATGGCGAGGACGTGCGGGCCCTGGTGCAGCGTCCAGGCGAGGCGGATCTGCGCGGGGCTCGCACCATGGGCCCGGGCCACGGCTCGCACCTCCTCGTCGTGGGCGATGGTGGCACCGTGCTCCCCGCTCTCGCCTGCGACGGCGTAGAACGGCACGAAGGCGATGCCCTGTTCGCCGCAGATCCGCAGCAGTTCGTCGGCCGCGGGGTCGGGACGGTCGAGGGCGTACCGGTTCTGCACACAGACCACGGGCGCGATGGCCTGTGCCTCGGCGAGGTGGCGGGGCTCGATGTTGGAGACTCCCAGGTGCCGGATCAGGCCCGCGTCCCGGAGCTGCGCGAGGACCCCGAAGTGCTCGGCGATGGAGTCGTACTTAGGCATCCGGCGCAGGTTGACGACGTCCAGGTGGTCGCGGCCGAGCTGGCGCAGATTCTCCTCGACGTGGCCGCGCAGGTCCTCGGGGCGGGCCGAGGTGCCCCACTCCCCGTCGTAGGTCCGGTGCGGGCCCACCTTGGTGACGATGACCAGGTCGTCGGGGTAGGGCCCCAGCGCGGTGTTGATGAGCTCGTTCGCCGAGCGCAGCGACGAGAAGTAGAAGGCGGCCGTGTCGATGTGGTTCACACCGAGGTCGATCGCCTTGCGCAGGACGGCGATCGACCGGTCGCGGTCGCTCGGTGTGCCGTGATGGAAGGCGGCGCTGCCCGTCAGCCGCATCGCGCCGTAGCCGAGGCGGTGGACGGGCAGGTCGCCGAGTTTCCAGGTGCCCGCGGCCTCCGCGGTGATCGTCTGTGAGCTCATCGGCGGAGTCTCACACACACCGCGGGGGCCGGTGGAGCCGCTTTACGGATAGGTGTACGAGTTGAGCGTGGCGACGGCGGAGGCGGGGTTGCCCCGGTCGTAGTGGTCCACGGCGAGGAAGTTGGGCTTCTTGCGGGCGGCCGGCTGGCAGAACCGCCGGGCCCGGTCGGCGAGTTTGGTGTTGTCCGTCGTGGCCGTGGCGGTGAGCCCGACGTCGCGGAAGTGGTTCATGACGAACAGCGGGCGGAAGCCGGGTTCGATGCGGGTCAGCGGGATGTTCGTGCCGGCGTCGTACCAGCGGCTGTAGCAGGACCAGTCGGAGGAGCCGATGCCCGAGCCCATGGACCAGTAGTTCTCGACGGTCCATTCGCGCTGGTACATGACGCCGAAGCTGTCCCGGGTCAGGCCCGCCGCCTGGTCGGCGGAGCGGCTGTGGTCGGTGAAGATCAGCAGCCGGTCGCCGGCGGCGGCCAGGTCCGCCATCGTCGGCCAGCCGTTCTGCCGTACGCCGGTGCTGTCGGGCCGGTACAGCACGTCCGACAGGCCGTTGACCCGGGCGAGTTCGGCGCGCAGGACGCCCGGGTCGACGTAATCCTCCAGAAAGACGGTGACGAACTGGTCGGGGTGGGCCTTGAGGAAGTCCACCATGCGCTGGAGGTCGACCCACAGGGCGACCGGCCTGCTGACGAGGGTGCAGCTGTTGTGGCAGAGGATCGCACCGTCCGGGGTCTGGTGGATGTCCATCATGAACCCGCGGACACCGTCGGTGAGTTGCCGCTCGATTCCGCGGGTCTGGTTGGGCACGAGATTGACGAAGGGCGGGGCGAAGCCGCCGTCGACGCCGTTGGCGTACGCGTTGTGCGAGGTGAGGAACGTGACCTGGTCCAGGGTGCGTTGATCCTGCGGCGGCATGGGGCCGGTGGCAGGGTCGACGGGGGTGAGGTACCACGCCGCGAGGTCGCCCGCCCCGCCGACGGCGAGCCGGGCGGGGTAGGTGGCGCCGGACGGCTTGGGTGCCACCGTGAGGTGGCGTGCGGTGCCCGGGGCCTTGAGCGTGTAGCGGTCGGTGCCGGCCGGGGCGATCTCCCAGGCGGCGTCGGCGCTCGTACAGGCGACGGTCGCGGCCTGGTCGCCGTTGCGGCCGAGGCAGTTGCCCGGTGTGTCGCTGTTCTCCAGAAGGTGGGTCGACCCGTTCGGCTTCAGCCGCCACTGCTGGCGGTCCTCGTTGCCGCGGGGTCTGTGCTGCTCGACCGCTCCGCCGCTGTCGGCCGCGTTGAGCCCGGTGGTGGCGCTCTGGACGTAGTACGTGCCCGGGGCCGGAACTGCGGCGGCAGCGGCGGGCGGCGCGGCCACGACCGCGGCGGCCAGCGCGGCGGTCGTGGCGAGCAGGGCGTGGGGGGTGCGCAGACGCATGAGGGATGCCCTTCGTCGGACTGATCAGGACCGATCGAAACTGATCAGGTGCATGACATCCTGCATGACACCACGCCCTGGGGTCCGGCGTCAGCAGTACAGGTTGCCGCCGGGTGACGTCCCGAGGATCTGCGTGAACCGCTGGTAGTTGTTGACACGGCTCTGCACCTGCGCCGGGTTCTTGCCGTCGCACTCCAGGGAGCCGTTGATGCTGCGGATGGTCTGGCCGAAGCCGGCGCCGTTCACCATGGCGTTGTGCGGGGTCATGGTGCCTGGGCCGGTCTGGGTGTTCCAGTACCACAGGGCCGTCTTCCAGGCGACGGCCGAGTCGTTCTGCACCAGCCAGGGGTTGTTCAGCAGGTCGATGCCGAGCGCGTCGCCCGCGGCCTTGTAGTTGAAGTTCCAGCTCAACTGGATCGGGCCGCGGCCGTAGTAGGCGGCCTGTCCGGCCGGACAGCCGTAGGGCCGGCTCCAGTCGCAGTAGTGCGGGTAGTTGGCGGTGTTCTGCTCGACCACGTGCACCAGGCCGCCGGTCTCGTGGCTGACGTTGGCGAGGAAGGCGGCGGCCTCCTGCTTCTTCACCGTGTCGCTGCCGGTGTTGGCGAAGCCGGGGTAGGCACTCAGGGCCGCGGTGAGCCCGCTGTACGTGTAGAAGGAATTCCGGTTCGGGAACATCTGGTTGAACTGCGCCTCGGTGACGACGAAGCGCGCGTTGGGCGTGCCCGGCCCGCTGTCGCAGGCGTACGGCTCCCAGTACCAGGTGCTGATGACCGGGTCGTAGCCCGGGTTGGCGTGCTCGGCGATGTACGCCTTGCCGTCGGTGTAGCGGACGATGTCGCCGGCCGCGTACGACTTGCCCGCCACCCAGTTCGGGTAGCTGGAGCACGCGGCGGCGGAGGCGTTCGAGGCGGGGAGCAGCACCGGCGCGGTGCCCGCGAGGGCGAGGGTGACCAGGACGGCGGACAGGCGGCGTCTCGACACGGGATCAACTCCTTTGCGGAGCACGGCCGCACCCGGGCAAGGCAGGGCGAAGCAGAGCCTTGGCGCACGCGCCGGACGGGCCGGTCACGGCGTGGGGGCGGCCGTGGTGGGGGGTTGTGGAGGCACACTCAACCGCGTTGGTCTGTACCAGTCAAGGGTGTAGACCAGTCATCCGCGTTCGGGACGGTCGGGGCTCACACGTGGGCCGACTCCGCCAGCGTCGCCGCGAGTCGGTGCAGCAGGGACCGCAGCAGTTCGTCGTCGCCGTCGCCCAGCGTGGGCCGGCCGGCGCGGACCGCTCTCTCGACGCGCTGCCAGTACTCCCGGCCGCGCGGGGTGAGGTGGGCGAGGATGCGGCGGCGGTCGAACGGGTCGACCCGGCGGTGCACCAGGTTCCGGTCGACGAGCTGGTCGACCAGCTTGGTCAGCGTCGGAGGCGGCAGGAAGGCGGCCTCCGCGATCGCCGTCATGTGGTGCCCCTCGCCGTCGGACAGCAGGGCCAGCACCCGCCACGTTTCGAGCGAGCAGCCCTCCTCCTCCAGAACGCCCTGCAACCGCCGCGCCGCGAGCCGCTCGGCCCGCGTCAGCAGCTGCACCAGATCGTCGGGCCGACGCGGGGATGGGGTGGGCATGCCGCTCCTAGTTCAGAGGTGCGTCCATGGTAAGAGACGCACTGGAGTTCGCATGGTGGAGCCGGGATCATGACGCCATGTTCCGGCACGACCGCCCCGCGCCCGAGTGGTTCACGGCCGACGACTCCGTGCTCGGCGTGGCTCTCGTGTTTCCCCTGCAGGGGCCGGCCGGGATCTTCGGGCCGACGTGCGAGCTGTGCGCGCGGCTGGCCGCCGAGGAGGTCAACCGGGACGGCGGTGTGCTCGGCAGGGAGCTGCGGCTGGTGCCGGTCGACGGCTCGGGCCCGCCGCACGAGGTCGCCCGCCAGGTCGAGGCGTTGGTGGACCTGGGCGCCGTGCAGGGCGTCACCGGCTGGCACATCTCCTCGGTGCGTCAGGCGCTGGCGCCGAGGATCGCGCACCGCGTCCCGTACGTGTACACGGCCCTGTACGAGGGCGGGGAGGACACCGCCGGCGTCTTCCTGACGAGCGAGACCCCGCGGGACCAACTGCGGCCCGCGATGGACCTGCTGACGCTCGAACGCGGGGTGCGGCGGTGGTTCGTCGTCGGGAACGACTATGTATGGCCGCGGCGTACGGCACGGGCGGCAAGGGCGTACGCCCGCGCGTCCGGCGGGTGTGTCGCCGGTGAGGCCTATCTCCCGCTCGGCACCGACGACTTCGAGCCGGTGCTGCGCCGCGTCGAGCGCGCGGCCGCCGACGGGGTGCTGATGCTGCTCGTCGGCAGCGACGCGGTGCGCTTCAACCGGGCGTTCGCGGCGCACGGCCTGCACGCGCGCTGTCTGCGGCTGAGCACGCTGATGGACGAGAACATGCTGATGGCGAGCGGCCCGGCGGCCACCGAGGACCTCTACAGCACGGCCGGCTTCTTCGCCTCGCTGGCCAACCGGGACACTCTCGACTTCCACGGGCGGTACGCGGCCCGCTACGGCGTCGAGGCACCCGCACTCGGCAGCCTCGGCGAGTCCTGTTACGAGGGCGTGCTGTTGCTGGCCGCGCTGCTGAGGAGAGCCGGGACGCTGGACGTGTCGGCGATCGGCGCGGCGGCGGGCGCGGTGTCGTACGAGGGCCCGCGCGGACTGCTGCATCTGCGGGACAGTCATGTGCGCCAGCGCATCTACCTGGCCCGTGCCGACGGTCTCGACTTCGACGTGCTCACGGAGCTGGAGCTGCGCGGCTCGCGTCCCTGACCGGGTCGTCCGGTCAGCGCCGGGTGAGCGCTTTCCTGCGGCCGTCGAGGAAAGCGCGTTCCGCCGGGTTGCGCGCGAGCGCGATGGCCGCCTCGTACGCCGCTGCGGCCTCGGTGTCGCGGCCCAGTCGGCGCAGCAGGTCGGCGCGGACGGCGTGCAGGACGTGGTAGCCGTCGAGGGCGAGGGCGTCCACGAGGTCGAGGGCAGGCCCGGGGCCCTCGGTCTCGGCGACGGCGACGGCCCGGTTCAGGGCAACGACCGGGCTCGGAGCGAGAGTCATGAGCTGGTCGTAGAGCTGCCGGATCTGGGCCCAGTCGGTGGCGTCACCGGTCGGCGCGTCGCTGTGCACGGCCTGGATGGCGGCCTGGAGCTGGTAGGGCCCGGGCCGGTTGCGGCGCAGGCAGCGGCGGACGAGTTCCTGTCCCTCGGTGATCAGGTCACGGTCCCAGCGGGCCCGGTCCTGCTCGGGCAGCGGCACCAGCTCGCCCCGGTCGTTCTCGCGGGCGTCGCGGCGCGCCTCGACCAGGAGCATCAGCGCGAGCAGGCCGGTCGCCTCGGGCTCGTCCGGCATGAGTCCGGCCAGGAGACGGCCGAGCCGTACGGCTTCGGCGCACAGGTCGGGCGAGCCCTCGTACCCCTGGTTGAAGATCAGGTAGACGACGGCCAGGACCCCGCCGAGCCGGTCGGGCAGGTCGGCGTCGCGGGGCACCCGGTACGGGATCCCGGCATCGCGGATCTTCGCCTTGGCGCGGACGAGTCGCTGGGCCATCGTCGGTTCGGGCACCAGGAAAGCGCGGGCGATCTGCGCGGTGGTGAGCCCGCCGAGCAGGCGCAGGGTCAGGGCGACCCGGGCCTGGAGGGAGAGCGCGGGGTGGCAGCAGGTGAAGATCAGGCGGAGCCGGTCGTCGCGCACGGGGCCCTCCTCGGGCGGTGCGGCGGAGGCGTGCAGCAGGGCGGCCTCGGCGTGCCGGGCCTGTCTGGACGACTCGCGGCGCAGCCGGTCGATGGCCCGGTTCCGGGCCGTGGTGACGATCCACCCGGCCGGGCTGGGCGGGACGCCGGTCTCCGGCCAGCGCCGCACGGCCGTGGTGAAGGCGTCCTGGACCGCTTCCTCGGCG